>NZ_CAXQZX010000151.1:0-6776 GCF_964228395.1 Limnobacter sp. | reverse complement strand
GTCACAAAACGGACAGCGGCGCGTGCACTTGTCCCCCATGATCATGAAGGTGGCGGTGCCTTTGCCAAAACATTCACCAATGTTGGGGCAAGAAGCCTCTTCACACACAGTGTGCAAATTGTGTTCACGAAGAATTTGCTTGATTTCGTAAAAGCGCGTGCTGGGGGAACCGGCCTTGACGCGTATCCATTCCGGTTTTTTAAGCTGCTCGATGGGCACAATCTTGATGGGAATTCGAGCGGTTTTGGCAGCAGCCTTTTGTTTGACCGTGGGGTCAGTGACCGCCTCAAGGTTGCGGGCCACGACGGGTTTTTGCTCGAACTCAGACACGTTTTGCTCCTGCTGACCACGGGGTGGTGGGCCAGAAATTACTTTGCCACTGCCTGTTGTGCAGCTTCAAGGTGATGAATCAATTTTTTCATTAGACGGGTTTGCATCTCATCACATGAAATATTAACACCAATGCGATGCAAATCGACAGTTTCTAACCCTGCATACCCACATGGGTTGATGCCCAGGAAAGGTTGCAAATCCATGGCCACGTTCAGCGATAGGCCGTGGTAGGTGCACCCGCGACGAACCTTGATGCCCAAAGCGGCGATTTTGGCCAAGGCGCCCTGTTGCATGGTGTACACACCCGGCGCATCAGGCTTGCGCTGAGCGTCGCCCACACCCACCTCCACCAAGGCGTCGATGATGGCTTGCTCCAGCAGATGCACGTATTCGCGCACCCTCAAGCCGTAACGGCGCAAGTCCAACAGGGGGTAAACCACAATTTGCCCTGGCCCGTGGTAGGTGATTTGCCCGCCACGGTCAGTTTTGACCAGAGGAATGTTGCCGCGCTGCAACAAATGTGCAGGGTCGCCAGCCAAACCGAGGGTGTATACAGGCGGGTGCTGGCACAACCAGACCTGGTCGCAATCGACCGGCCCGCGCGTGTCGGTAAAGTTTTGCATGGCCTGCCAAGTGGGCAAATAGTCGACCAAGCCCAGGTGCTTGATTTGAATACCGCCTCCAACAGCAGTGCTACCGGCTTGCAGGGGGGCTGGTTCTTGATGGATCATGGGTGCATCTTTTAAGAATTTCAACACTTTGCATCGAGTTTGCCATGTCTTCCGAGCCCATTGAATGGTTTGATGTTCCCAGCGTGCTGGGTCGCCGGGCCGCGTCCATATTGGGCTTGTCCAAGGTGCCGATTGTGGAGCTGGATGACACGCATCGCCCCCTGATTCTTGCACACTTGTTGGCGCTGAACGAGGAAGACCGGCGCCTGCGCTTCAGCTACGCGCTCGGTGACGCTGCCATTGCCAAGTACGTCAACAATCTGAATTTTGAACGTGATTCGGTGTTTGGAATTTTTGGGCGGGACGAAGCCCTGCTGGGCGTGGTGCACTTGGGTGTGCTTAACCCCGGTGAAGAGGCCAAGGGCCCGCGCGGTGCGGAATTGGGAATTTCGCTGACGGCCGATATGCGCGGTCATGGCCTGGGCACTCTGCTGTTTCAACGCGCACTGCGACGAGCGCGCAACGAGGGTGTTGAAATGCTGTTTATTTACACCCTGTTGGAAAACGAGGCCATGCTGCGCATCGCCCAAAAGCTGGGCATGCGCGTGAGCAATGCCGACGGGCAATGCGAGGCGCACTTAAAAGTGCAGCCCGCGAGCACTGGCTCTGTGATCCGTGAGTTTGTGGATGAGCACCTGGCCGACATCGACCACCTGTTCAAAAGCTCGCTGGGGCAATTCAAACGTTGGGCAGAAGAGTTTTAAGCTAATCGGCCACGCACTCTGGCAAGGGGTCACGCCCCTTAAAAATCCAGATGGGCGCACTCACAGCCACAATACGATCCCCCCGCTTGGCTCGCACAAAGTACCAATTTTTGCCATCGGCAGGTGTCACTGTAAAACGTCCGCTCGCGCCCGTTTGGGTTTGCAACGGTACATAACGCTGCTCTGGATTGCTGCTGGGGCCCGCCTGCGAACCAAATAGTTCAAATGATATGCCCTGCAAAACGTCCATGGACTGGGTGCTGCGCAGGCTAAAAGCCAACTCTACGGTGTTTGCTCGAGTGCCGATGCGCGACCCCATGGGCTGGCGCTGCGCGCCCTGCAAAGCTTCAAAGCTCAATCGAAGGGCGTTCTCCTGCTGGGCCACGGTGTAAAAACGCCGGGCTAGAAAGGCCTCGCGGATGTCGTCCCGATTGTTGGAACGTGCAATCACCACGGTTTTGGGCAAGCTGCCACCACCCCAGTCGGTGGCGTGATGATCTTCTGAACCCACGGGCCCTAAGTACCAGCCTTTGTCCAAGGCGTGGCCGTACCATGAACCAAACCTGCCATCCGTGTCGTATTCATCGCCCTTGCCAAACACCTCCAGCCCTACCACACGGTAGTCTGCTGGGGCCACGTATTTAAAATCATTGAAAGCGTATGCAGGGTCGCCCTGCTGGAACACATTCAAGGCATTCAGTGCAATGGCCATGCGGGTGGCCTGGCCCATGCCCTCGCCAATTTGTAAGAACGCGCTGTGTAAAGCATCTTCGCGGCCGGGGTGATTAAACACCATGATGCCGTCACCTCCGCCGCCCAATTGTGGCGACAACACAAACCACTGCCAGAACAGATCCATGGAAACGGCGTAGCCCGGGCCTGTTTTGGCGTTGATGTTGTTTTTGCTGAGATACACATTGGCATGGCCAAACCGATCGGAGGTCCACTCAAAACCGCGCATTGCCGTGAACACGCCAGGAGACTCTGCATTGATCTGGTTGGCCTGATCCAATGTGGCCTGCCATTTGTTCAAACTGTTGGGCAGGTTGTCGGGGTCTGAAATAACACAAGACAACGGTTGGCTTTGACAGTTGTCTGGGTCGGGCAAGGCAAGCGGAATTGACAGGTTGTCTGAATGGTCCGAGGACATCACAAAATCGAGCCCTCTATCCCGGGTTTGCTGATACACCTGAAGCGGATCGGTGTTGGCTTGACCATCCGAATAAGCCGTGTGTTCGTGCATGGCCCCAAGCAAGTGGACATAGCCTTGTCCGCTGATGCCAGCACCATAGAATGGATTACATTGGCCGGCAGAATACTGGGCGCTGGTCGGCTGTTGTGCGCCCAAAGGGGGCGCCGTTTGCAAGCCATAGAGCAGGCAACCCTCGCGAGCGGGGTTTTGCAAACAATCAAGCAGGCTCGGAGTGCCATGTGCAGCACGGCGCACAGCTGCACTCACCTGCTGCATTGGCGCCTGTGCATTGCTAGCCTGCGTATCGCGCACCTGCACTGAAAACTGCAGCGTTTGGTCTGCAAAATCGGCGGGCACCACCACTTGGGCTTTGGCCTGGTCTGAGTTTTGAATAACAACGGCTGCACCACCGGTTTGGGTCCATTGGTAGAACAGTGCGTCACCATCAGCATCACTTGCATCGACCTGCAAGGTGAGTGTTTCAGAAGGACGTACTGGCTCAGGCAGCGCCGTGGTGCTCCGAATAATAGGCAAAGTGTTGTTGGCCCGAGCAGGCGTGCTCACCTCAAACAGCTTGAAGCCCAAGCCCTGCTGGTTGTCGATGGCCATGGCCCGCAGGATGTAAGTTTGCGCGACTGGGGAGTTGGGCAACTGCACATTCAGATTGCAGCCTGTTTCCTCGTATTGGAGGTTCAAAGTTTCATTGCGCCATTGGTACGTGGCGATGCTGCCGTCGCTGTCGGTGGAGGAGCAAGCACTGGCCCGCAGCTGCAAGTCTTGCTGCACCGCTTGGGTTTGCAGCACCACGGTGGGCAGGGCGTTGTTGAAGGTGTTTTGAATGGTGATTTGAACTTGATCTTGCAGGACCGCACCACTGGCAAGCTCTGCCTGCACCACAAAGTTCACTGGCGTGTCTTGAGCCACCTGGGGCAAGGGCAAACGCAGGATGGACTCATCCGAGCGGCCTGAGGGACCAAAATACACCGTGTCTTCGCTGGCTGGAAACCAGGCGTAGGCCACCACGGCATCCTGCTCTGCATTTTGCACCAAGGCGCGCAGCTCAATGGTGCTGCGCTCAGGGGCCTGCTGATCACCACCGGCTTGAATACTCGGCGTGCTCTCTTGCCCCTCCACTCGACCATCTGCACTTGCATCACCCCCACTGCCATTGCAAGCAAGCAACATGGCTGTAAAAAGCGGAACAACGGCAACAGGGGTATAACGCATCGCATGCACCTTGGATCAACGGCCTTGATACTGGATACATGCCAAAAGGGATTTGTGGATTCACCCTAAACGACATGTCATGAAATTGACACAAACCGTGCCAATTTCACAGATGGCCTGTACGCACCAGGATGGTACAACCCGATTTGCTGAAGGGCGTGTGGGCACTCGCATGTGGACTGCGTATCCAGGTGCCAGCGGGGTAGTCGCCATGCTCATCCGAGAACACGCCGCTCAGCACGAATATTTCTTCTCCCCCCATGTGGCGGTGCATGTTGAAGTGGGTGCCGGGCGCCCATTGCACCAGTGCGGTGTGACGCGTCTCAAAGCTGTCCAGGGGCATCACTTTCAAGCCAGGCACCAGGCCCTGCCGCCATTCCGCGGTGTTGGTGTTGATCACCACGGGGGTTTGATCAGCCGGATGCATGTGCCGCAGTTTGACCAGGATGATGCAACCCTCGCTGGACTTGGGTGAATGCCGGGTGCCCACCGGGTTTTTTACGAAAGTGCCTGCGGGGTAAGCTCCCCATTCGTCTTCAAATGTGCCCTCCAGCACAAAGAACTCCTCGCCACCACCGTGCTCGTGTTCTGGAAACGCGCAACCTGGGTCGTAACGCACAATCGACGTGAGGCGTGCCACCTCATCGCCATCGCGTTCCAACATTTTCCGCCACACCCCAGGGGCTGGGGAGGCCACCCAATCAAGTTGAGTGCTGTTGACGACGGCACGCAGGGACAGATCGGCGTTGAGTTTCATGGTGCTGCTCAAGTGGCATACAACCCTTTGCATTTTACAGGAGACACTCAAAGTAAAGATGCAACTTTGGCTGTGAGATTTGTTACGTAAGTTTTTGAATGTCCGGTTGGTTTCTATTGACCTACTGAAACGGGAAATCAAACAACCTTTTTAAGATGACTCATTAAGAATGAATAAATACTGGCCGGTACCGGAGTGGCTTGAAGCCCAATCTTATAAACAACACCCCCGGAGCTTCGGTACGAAACGTAGCAAGGGCAGAATGCACGCGGGATGTGACTTGTATGCCCCTTTGGGCTCGCCAGTGATCGCAATTACAGATGGACGCGTTATTGAATCAGGGATTTTCTATCTTGGAACCTCCCAAGTTACGATTCATCATGGCTTACTCGGCGTGGTTCGATATAGCGAGATCGAAACAGGGTCTGCGCCTAAAATTGGGAGCATGATTGTGGCTGGCCAACAAATTGGAAAAATCGGAAGTCTTGGTCAAGGAATTCATCCAATGCTACATATTGAACATTACTCAGGCGGTGCAACCGGAAGTTTAACCAATCTAAAGAACGCACCGTTTTTTCGGCGGAATGACCTATTGGACTGTTCGGTGCTCCTAGATTCCTTGCTCTGCTTGAGGAAAAAACGATGCTAAGGATTATTTGCTCCTGCGCAGCAATTACAGCACTGATGGCCTTAACTCAGGGTTGCAGTGGCAAAGACGAACAGCGCATCGGCTCTGGCGTGGTTTTATATGAAGGCATCCAACCAAACACGCTATTTCTTGGTCCCAAAATTGGCGACACTGCGCAAAAATGTGTCCGTGCTGTTGTGATTCGCGATGCCGAGTTGGCCTGTACAAACAACCGATGCGATGAACAAGTTTTTCATTTGCCGGTTCGCCCACTGTCCAATGGGCAGCGTGCTTTGCATGTCGTTCCATGTAACGGTGATCCGGATTTGGCGAATGGGACCTTGCTGACAGACCGATCTTCGGATGACTCGACTGCAATCCTATACTTTCAGTCCAATCGTTCCGGTGATCAACTTTGGAGGCAAATTGTTGATGAAGGCGGACAGTATAAGATCGAGTTCCCGACTGAGGCGTCTGTGGGCATTCTTCGCTTGGATGAACATGGCGGATATGTGTGGGAAGAATTGATTGAATGACAACTGGTAGAGCAGGCCTCATTTAGTCGGACAGTTTTTGTGGATTTTTAATAAACATCCAGCCCTGCGGGTTAAGCGGCCAATGCCGCAACTTGGTTGACGAAATACACCTCGTCAGGGGTTTTGTAATCCAAGGCCTGATGGCCTCGACCGGTATTGTAAAACGCAATGTACTCGTGCAAGTACTTCCTGGCTTCCGATGTTGTTTCGTAGGCCCGAAGGTACACCTCCTCATATTTCACCGTGCGCCAGAATCGTTCGATCACCACGTTGTCACGCCAACAGCCTTTGCCATCCATGCTGATTTGTATGTCATGACCTTTGAGCATTTCCGTGAACTCCAGGCTAGTGAATTGACTGCCCTGATCGGTGTTGACGATCTCGGGCTTGCCGTATTTGGTGATCGCTTCTTGAACCGCATCAACGCAGAAATCGGTATGCATGGTGTTCGACAGCCTCCAACTGAGCACTTTCCTGCTGAACCAATCAATAACTGCGCACAAATACAGAAAGCCGCGTCTCATCGGAAGGTAGGTGATATCCAACGCCCAGACTTGGTTGGGCCGAACAATGGGCATCGTTCGCAGCAAATACGGATAGATTTTGGGCCCAGGGTGGCGCTTGCTGGTGTTAGGCTTGCGATAAATGGCTTGAATACCCATCTTGCG
>NZ_CAXQZX010000150.1:0-77457 GCF_964228395.1 Limnobacter sp. | reverse complement strand
CAAATTTCAGCTTCTCGTCCATCTTCGTACTTTCGCTCCAAGGCATAGTCGGTCCCTCCTATGCCAAAAAACTGTAAAGTATGTGTCCGGAATAATCTGTAAACCATGTCTCGGTAAGTACAACAAGGACTTAGAGCGAGTAATCCGCTAGGTCCTTTTTGTTTTTGGTGCCTGAAAACTCGAACCCTCAAAACGCAATATGTGCACCACCGCCGGTTCGAGACCATCCAGCATGCTAGCCGAGTGATTACAGAATGGACTCTGTTTTACAACACCCAGAGACCTGACCAAGCGCCGAGCTTTTTCATTTTTATACCCCCCCAAATGCATCGGTTGTTTGTATAAATGCTTACAAAATTAAGCATTGCTAGTATTGACCAAGCTGACCTCTCTCCAAATAATCGAACTAAGTTATTTTATGAATAAACTATTTGTGGTCTCGCTTTCCAGAAATCTTGCATTTCTTTGAAAGTATTTTGCTTATTTAATTCAATTATTTGAATGGTCTAGTTTCTAATGAAAAAATTAATTTTGCTTTTTTCTGCGATTGTCCTGACTGGCTGCATACAAACGAAAATAGACACATCTTCTGCTGAGGCCTTTGTAGAAACCTCCGATAAAGTGATGGAGCAGTTGAATGGTACTGCGGCCGAAGAGCGAGAGTTGCGAAGGATGCTTTCAGAGTTTCAAGTGGCTTTCGGGATGTCTGAGATGAGTGGTTTATTTGGTGGTGGCTCATCAAGGAAAAACGCCAAATTCGAAGAGGCGTTAAATAGTATTGAAGGTAAAACGGCCGATGACCTAATTAAAATGTTAAGGGATTCAAAAAAATAGAATTATTTTATTTATTGTTTAATAGGATCATTATTATGTCTTATCAAGAAGTTGGCATGGCATCAGAGTCCCATAATAGTCTACCGCCGAACTCCGTTCAGCTTATTTACATTCTCTATGCCATCGGTTTTGTTTTTGGGTTGACTTATTTAATTGCCGGTATTATTTCAACAATTAAAAGAAGCGATGAAAGTAATGATTTTTTAAAGTCTCATTACGTTTATCAGTCCAGAACTTTTTGGTGGAGCCTTGTGTGGTTAATTGCCGGTTTTATTTTGTCAGCTATCATTGTAGGTTGGTTTGTTTTGATTGCTAACTATATTTGGTCTCTCTATCGCGTTATTAAAGGTTGGCTGGCTTTTTCAGAACGTAAGCGAATAGGAATTTAACCTATCATGATGTTGAGTCCTTGCCCAAGATGGTTTTTACAACGCGGGTGAGGATTTAGTTCTTGCTATGTATTTCCTGTGTTGTTAAGTGCCGTGGATCATCCGCAGTGAACTGAAACAACTTTTCCTTCTTCGATATGAAGGTTAAATCGATTTGGATTGTAGTCTTGAGTAACCACATAACTTTCCCCTCCTTCTCTAACAACTCTTGCTGCTTGGTTTTTAGCGCGCAGCGCAGTCATTGCATCGTCTTTTTTCATGCCGATAAGAGCGGTTGATTGTATCTGACAATTTGCAGGTTCAGATTGCAGTGAGGTGCTTGTGCAAGCAGCGCTGCTTGTTGTCAAAATAAATGCCATTAGCGATGCGTTTTTTTTTCGATTGAAAATGTGTTTCAAGATTTTAGGCCTGTTTTTATAGAATGTTTGGATTGTGTTGGCGTATTGATGGTTTTCAAGTGATGGGTGGGTTTTTTGATTTTCCATCTTGAAAATTATTTACATTTTTGTGTCATTGATTTTAAGTTGAAAAAATTAGTAGTGGGGAGGTTGAATGAAAATTATCCGTGCCGTATTAGTGATGTCATCACTTTTAGGATCCTGTTCAAGCGCATTTTCAGCTAGTCCATATCAGGTTAAAGAGCGGATTGCTGACTCTATTATCGTCAAAATGAAAGACCTTGACGCCCACCAGCGCGGTCTGTCATCTGTACAGGCTCGTATCACTTCGACTCTGGGCAAAACAGTCTTGGGTAAGACCCTGAATGTACGCGAACAATTGAACCGCAACTTTTGGGTGGTGGACATTAGCGGCAACCCCAGCGATGCTGAAGTCCTTGCCATCATCAAGAAGCTAACCAGCGGCAACCATGGTGTGTTGTCCGCAGAGCCAAACTACTACGTCTACCCTGCAGTGTTCAATGACCCTGCATGGGAGTCTATTCAAAAGCCACGGCTGAACCAGTCTGCCCAATCTGGCTACAACAATGGGGTAGCGCAGTTCCTTTCTGCCCAGCGCACAGCAGGTGCGAGTTCTGTGGTTGCAGTCGTAGACACTGGCAAGATTCCTCACTCTGATGTTGACCTTACTATTGCCAATGAAGTGAATTTCCGTCCCGGTGCGCCTAACAGTGAGAAGGGAAACGCAACGGCTGGCTTGGGTAGTGGCTGCGTTTTGGAACAAGACACTGCAATTCATCACGGTCTGAGCATGTCCAGTCTTGCAGTAGCCATACGGAACAACAATGTTGGTATGGTTGGGTTTTCCACCGCCCAAAGCTATGCAGTTCGCTCGCTGGCAAGATGTGATGGTAGCGGCACAACCTCTGAAGTTATTAAAGGGATTTTGTGGTCTGCTGGGCTTGACATGGACTCGGGCCAAAACTTTGTGGGCAATGGATACCCACGAAATGACCGAGCAGCCACTGTGATTAATCTGTCTTTGGGCGCAACCGCAGCACCGAACCAAAACCTCTGCCCTTCTGGGGGCGCACTGCACACCGCTGTTCAACGCGCCATCGCCGCAGGCTCGGTTGTGGTGGCAGCGGCTGGCAATGACTATCAATTCGTTTTCGACGGAGGGGAGTTTGACGGGCAACCTGCGGGTGAGAAACTATCGGATGTAGCAAGCTGCGAAGGTGTGGTATCGGTTGGCGCCTTGGATTTTAATGGTGGGCACGCTCGATACTCTAACGTTCCAGGCCAAGGCGAACGCTTGGTAACCAATATGGTGGTGGGCAATGGTGGAAGTCAGTCAAATGCGACATACCAAGCCACCATCAACAACGGTTACAACTACGCTGTTGGCACTTCACACGCAACAGCGATGGTCTCTGGTCTTCTTGCGAGTTTGCTTGACTTGTTGGGGCAAAACCGCCCCTCCAATGCAGCACTGCTCGATGCCATTGAAAACACTGGTTCGCCGTTCCCCGAGTCTGATTCCGTCTGCGCCCCCTCAATTCGAGATTGCGGCACGCGACTGGACATGATTGCGCTGACCAAAGCACTGAACTCCACCATCGATGTGGACACCGTGTTTAGTGGCACATTCTCGGCTTCCAGCTTCAACCTGACTGATCTTGCGGAAATCGTGAGTTTCCAGGATGCAAACGGTTCAAGCGAAGGGTTAACCGCAATCATTTCGCCAGATGGTCAATCGGTTCAAATCCGCACATCCCGAAGCGGCACATTTACTCTTAAAGCTGGTTCAAGTAGCTACGCGAACCGCACTGACCGAACACAATTGGCCACCGCCGAAGTTGTCATTAGCCAATTCGGGGACATTAGCGTCACTCTGGCTGACATCAAACGCACCTTGGCTGAACCTGCTCAGGTCGTTTCTGGTGCTACTCGTATTCTTGGAATCAGCAATTTTGGGCGTTTGCCTGACCAAAACAATGCGGCCCCACTGGTGAACGATCCCTTTGAGATTGTGGATGGAAAGATCATTTGGAGTTTTGACGGTTCTGTCAACGGTTCCTACATTTTTGATGTGTCCTATGAGGACTCGGTTTCCGCCCCTTCGAGCACGCAAGCCGGCGATGCGCAGCGAACCCAATCCACGGTGAGAAGCGCGCAGATCCAGATGGTGGTTAGCAACGGCACTCCCGGGTCTTACGCACCGAGGACCAGCCCTAGCCAAGGCAGTCCCGGGGGGGGTGGCACTTCAGCCCCAGTAGCCTCCTCTGGGGGCGGTGGTGGAGGAGGTGGCCTTGTGTCCATTTTTGGATTGCTTGGCTTGGTATGTTTGGTGGTGGTAACCAAGCTTTCTGAAGGAAGGGAAAGAGTGACCGAGGTATAAAAAAACAAGGACTTAGCGTGAGTGATCCGCTAGGTCCTTTTTGTTTTATGATCTGCAATGTTGTCGTAGTAGCACCCGCAGTACCATGCCCAAACGAAATTCTCTGCAGCAGCTTGAAAGTGCAGATGACCTGAGTAACTTCAACGAATTGGTCGTGGACAAGCGTTACGGCAAACGCGCCAAGGCCAAAAAGGCGCGGCGTAACCGCCACTACGAAAAGCAGTTTTTAAAAAACGCGGTCAGCAGTGGTTTGGTTTTGGATATCGATGGCGATGACGGTTGCACTGAATGGAATTTGGGACCCTCGTCTAATGTCTAAAAGTAATAAGCAAGCAAATAACTTGTAGTTTGGTCTTTTCAAAAGCTTCGATATTGTTTCGCATCAGCAGCACTTCGCGCTGTTCAATCTGGAAACATTATGAAGCTCTACAGAAAAATACCCGCTGACGTATCCACCGATCCGATTCCCCGAGCCGCACAGTCTGTTGCCGTGGCTCAACCGTTGACCATTCGCTTGGCCATCGGTTTCACACTGTTGGTGTTGCTTACATTGACCGTGTTTGTGATTACCCGCTTTGCGCTGAACAACGACATGAGCAGTGCGCAGGCGATCATCTCCGAGACGCTGAACGACAAAATGTTCTGGAGTGCGGTCGCTGTGGGCTTGTTGGCCCAGGCTGTTGATGGGGCGCTTGGCATGGCCTACGGCGTAACGTCCACCACGTTTTTGCTAAGCGCAGGGGCCACGCCTGCCATGGCCAGCGCCAGTGTGCACATTGCAGAGGTGTTCACCACGGGGGTGTCGGGTGTGTCGCATGCCAAGTTGGGCAATGTGGATAAAAAACTATTCTTGCGTTTGTTGGTGCCGGGCATGATTGGTGCCGTGCTGGGCGCTGTGCTGGTCACGCAGGTGGATGGCAAAGCCATGAAGCCTTTCATTTCGGCCTACCTGTTGATCATGGGTTTGTACATTCTGAGCAAGGCATGGCGCACCATCAAGGCCAGAAAGGAAGCGCCAAAGCATGTGGGTAAGCTGGCTTTGTTCGGTGGTTTTGTAGATTCCGCGGGTGGCGGCGGTTGGGGACCGGTGGTGACAACGTCTTTGGTTGGCGCTGGCAACGATCCGCGAACCACGATTGGATCGGTGAACTTTGCTGAGTTCTTCCTGGCGCTAGCGGGTGCGGCTTCGTTCACTTTGCTGGCTGGCTCTGGCGTGTGGGTGTTGGTGCTGGGCTTGGTGATTGGTGGTTTGTTTGCTGCACCGTTTGCAGCGCTGGTGACGCGCAAATTGAACACGCGCACTTTGCTGGTGTTGGTGGGCACACTGATCACTTTGGTGAGCCTGTTTAATCTGTACAAAGCTTTGATGTAATTAGCCTGCTTCTTTGAGTTGCCATGCACATGCGGTGCATGGCAATTTTTACTTTTTTCCCTCAAGTATTTTGTTGCACGGCAATCGCCTTCAGGATGAGGCTGTGCACAAGGTCGGTTCCCTCGAAGTTGTCTTCAATCCAGGCGCTTACAATGGCTTCGATGTAGCCGATTCGCCCCAGGGCATCGAAGCGTTCATGTTTGCTCATCTTTGACCAGGGCTTGCGGTACATGCCTTCGGACATTTTTACCCTGGCGCTACGCACCAATTGATCGATGTCGGGGTGCGTGTCCGTGGAGCGCATCCACATGGAATGGCCCCACGGGTTTTTTTGCAGCAGTTCAAGGTATTTGGCAAAGCGTTCGGGCAGGGGCATGGCGATGGTCCTGCTCAAAAGGGTTTGCTCAACCTCGATGAGCAGATCGTGCGTGGCGGCTTTGAGCAGTTCGCGCGTGCCGCCAAAGTAATGGCGTGGAAGGCTCAGCGCCACGCCAGCCTCGCGGGCCACCGCTTCCAGTGTAAAACCCTCCAGGCCTTGCCGGGAAAGCAGCGCCAAAGCAGCCTTCAGGATGATGGCTTTGCGTTGTTCGGGGGGAAGGCGTTTTTTGTGACTTTGCAGCATGTTGCCTGGGTGGCTGGGCGACGTTTAAAGCCGAAAGTGTAGCCGATTGTTACGCCAAACAAAAAATATTGTGGCAGCCAAAATAAATGTTTATAGTGGGTGCCACAATTAAAATGATTTGAAGAGACAGAGCGATGAACGAATTAAAACTAAGCGCGGTGGCCCTGGCCATCTTGGTGTTGGCAGGCTGCGGCGGCAGCGGCAATGGCGGTGGTGCTGGCGCGGCACGCACGCAAGTGGAGCAGGGCACGCCGCCGGGTGTTTCGCCACAGGCTTGTGGGGCCAGCCGGTCGCCCGGGGGGCGGGTGTACCGGGTTCAAATTCCTTCGTTGATTGATGGGGAAGCCATCACATTCCAGGTGTTTGAGCCGGATGTGTTGGATTGCAATGCCAAGCATGCCTTGATTGTGGAGGGGCATGGGTATGCAGGTTCTCGTCAAACCGAGAAAAGCACGAGTGTGGATGGGCTGGGGCCTTCGATCGGGCCGTACACCGCGGCTGGCTACGCGGTGATCAGCATTGACCAGCGCGGCCACGGGGAGTCGGGCGGTACGGTGCGGGTGATGGACCCGGACTTTGAGGGGCGCGATGTGGCCACCATTCTGGATTGGGCTGAGGCCAATCTGGATTACCTGCGCTACCGCGACAACAACCTGTTGCTGGGCAGCATTGGTGGAAGCTATGGAGGTGGTTTCCAAATGATGTTGTGGGCCACAGACCCCAAGGGGCGGCTGGATGCCATGGTGCCAGAAATTACCTGGAACGACCTGCCCAACAGTTTGAGCCCTGGCCATGTGGCCAAGTCGTTTTGGTTGGGGTTTTTGGGCAGTGGCGGGGACATTAACACCGATGGGCGGCAAGACCCTTACATTCGATCGGTGTTGTTAAACACGCTGGCCAGTGGGCAAATGCCCGAGGCCGCGCGCAAGCAATTGTTTGCCCATTCCCCTGCCTATTTTTGTGGGCAAGACCGCTACGGTTACGGCAATTTGCAAGGCACCAGTTCGGATGGGTCTGATTTTCCTTTGGGGCCGCTCACGGCCAGTTTGCCGCCTACCACCAGCACTTTTTCGGTGACACGGGCACCTTTGAAAAACTTCAACAAAGTGGATGCTCTGGTGTTTCAAAGCCCGCGAGATAACCTCTTTAATTTCAATGAGGGTTATCACAATTTTGAATGTTTGAAGAAGGGTGGGGGCGATGTGCGACTGCTCACCTCTGAAAACGGGCATGGCACCTTGGGCCTGGATTTGGGCGTACCCACTCAGGCTTTGGCCACGGGCGCTTTGCCACAAAACAATTGTGGGCCCATTAACCCTGTGGAGGCCACCCTGGCCTGGTTTGATGAAAAGTTGCTTGGCAAAGGCAATGCTGACAGCGTCATTGTGTCTGGCAAGAAGGTGTGTATGTCCCTGGCCAACAACGATGCCGTGGCGGTAGAGCAGGTCAGCCTGGGGGGTACCGAGTTTGCTGTTCAACTGCCGGGTGGGTTACCTGTGCCCGTTGTGTTGGGTCAGTTGGCCCCGGTGGTGATTCCGCTTAAAACGATTGACGCACCTTCTGAGGTGGTGGCCGGTATTCCCCGTTTGGATGTGTCCATTGGATTTGGCAATGCGGCTTTGGATGCGCTGTGTGCGCAAGCGGTGGACCCCTTGCTGCGGGTGGCCAGTTGTGATTCCACCGTGTTTGTGGGCTTGGGTCTGGTTACGTTGTCCAGCAGTGGCAAGGTGCCGGTGGTGCCAGAGCTGATTGATAACCAAGTGTTACCCCTGCGAGGTTTTGGCCAACACAGCGTGGACATGGTGGGTGTGGCAGAGCGCTTAAGCCAAGGCGATCAACTGGTGCTGTTGGTGTATGGTTCGTCCCCCGTTTATGCGGGCATGACCTCAAAGGACCCGGCTGCGGCTGTGGTTACCGTGCAGGGCACTGTCAAAGTGCCACTGCTGGGGGATTTAGGCAAAATTTGATGAGCTTTTTAAAATTTGTTTTCGATTAACACTGCTTGTAGCGCCAATTGACCCGGCTTGGGCCAAGGCGCTTTGGTGCCTTTGCCAATGGCCACCATGGGACCCATGACATGGTCAGCGGGCAGATTAATAAGCTTGGCCACGGCCTCGATGTCAAAGCCGATCATGGGACAACTGTCCAGGCCCTCGGCTTTGGCGGCCAGCATCAAGGTTTGCATGGCCATGCCAATCGAGCGTTGTGCTTCATCACGCTGTAACCATTCACGACCATCGTGGAATGGCCCCATCCAGCCCACCAGCAGGTCGGCGACTTCCTTGGGGGCATTGGTCCAATAACGCTCGGGATTTTTAGCCCACGCTTTGGTGTCTGCGGTCATGATGACCAACAATGAGGCATCGGTGATTTGAGCCTGGTCGTTGCCAAGATTGCGCATCTGTTGACGCAGGGCAGGGTCGCGCACAACCACAAACCTCCAGTGCTGAATGTTGAAACTGGTGGGGGCCTGTAGCGCGGCTTCAAACAGTTTGGTTTCGGTGGTTTGGGGAATTTTAAATTCGGGGTCGAAGGCCTTGATGGCCCGGCGTTGATACACTGCGTCGAAAAAATCCATGTACTGCTCCTGGTGCTTTAAACGGTCACAGGCCCGCGGTTAACGGGCTTGAGCCATAAAGCTTATAACGAAGGGTGACCGGTGCCCATTCGGGTGTTTACGAGGTTTTAGTTCGTGCTTGCTTTGGTGGCCGCTGTTCTTTGCAGCATTAGGTCAGCCAACTGCAGTGCACCCGTTGGGGTTTGATCGAAGCGCAGTTCAACAGCTTTCAGTTTATTGAGCCTGATGCCAGTTACTTTACTCAGCGGAAAATCCACAGCATTCAAGATTGTTTTTCGCGATCCACCACCCTCTGGGTTACCCGGTGGGTTGTAAAGGGATTTGGTAAATTCGCTGGCCTTGAATGCAAATTCTTTGCCTTCTTCATCTTCCAGCACGAGGGTAAAGTTTTGATCTTGCGCCTTGTCGCTGTTCAAGGTGCTTACAGCCACGCGAAGGCTGATCAGATCGAACTGGCTTGCATCCACGGCATCAAATTGATTGCGCAATTTGGCTTGTCCGGTCCAAGCAATGGCCAATTGTGGCGTGATCGAAAACGTGGTGGCCGAAGGGCAGCCCACGCCGTCTGCATTGGGGTCGCAGATCTCGTAGGTGCTCAAAGCTTGCTGATTCACAACACCGCCGAGTTGATTGGTGCTTAAACGCGCTTCGCTACCAAAATCGTTGATCACCAACCGATCTGCCGCTTTTGGGGTAATGCTTAAATGATGGCGAAATTCACACGGGCCAGTGCCATCTGGGCAGGCTTGAGCAATCACTTCTGCCCGACCATTCCAATAGTTTGCAAAGGCTGCTTCTTGACCCACAAAGTATCTGAAAAAACTCGCCATGAAAAATTGCCCCAGTGCGCGTTGTTCCTCTGGCGTGTCACGCTGGTTGGTGCTTGAATTTGTACCGCAGAAAGGGTCGTCACCGCCGGGGTTGGTGATGGTCCAGTCATCCGAGGTCCACACCGTGTTGAAGTAATTGTGGTTGCTGCCCATGGTGAGAATCTGGAACTTTGGCGTTGCGTCGTCGGCTTTCAGGTAACGGGAGTCGTCGTATATAAACGCACCTTGCAGATCTTCCACGTCGCCGTCGCAATAAGGAAGCAGGGTGGCGTAGGTCATGCCATCAACCACATCGAAGTTGTAGTCGGTGGGGGCCAAGCCAAAAGTAGCGACTACTTTGTGCGGGCGAGTTTGCTCGCGGTTATAACTCACAAACTTGGCCACACCATCGCCACCGCGCGAATGGCCCATGGTGCCAATGCGGTTCATGTCGAGTTTTCCTTTCAGAAATGACAGGCTATTTCCAGCGGTTTGTGGACGGGTGGATGCGCCGGTTTCTTCAATGTCGCGGAATGCATCCAAGTGTGCCTGAATCAATTGCGCGCGTGCATTGGCACCAGCATCACCGCTGGCAGGCGAGCCGTCGTTGTCATTGATGTCGTTGGCGTCCACCGAGATCACGGCATAACCATGGCTTGCCAAGTGATCTACCAAATACTGGTAACCCTTGTAGCTGTCAGCCGGGCCAACCACGCCATTGACGTTGGGGCAGGTGTCGTCGTCAGCAATCAATACGGGCAACTGAAGCAGATCGGTTTCACAGGTTTGATGACGGCCATGCATCAACAAGATCACAGGCATCTTGCCTGGGGCATTCGCGTCGTAAGTGATGTAGCCATGCACGTCGGTTTCGTAACTGGCGTTTCGCTTGGGATCGTTCACCGTGAGGCGGCCAAATCGGTAATCCACGGCCTGAAGGTTGGCCGCAGGATTGATTTCCATGGGGCTGGCTGATGTGGTTTGTAGGGCAGGGCGGGGCTCTGGTGCAGGAGGCGGTGGTGGTGGCGGGGGGGTGGTGACGTCTTCGCTGGGGTTGAGCCTCGAGGGTGCCCCTGCCTCATCGGAGTTACAGCCGATGAGGCTGGTGCTTGCAATCACAAGGGCCAATACCATGGCCGACGTGGAAAATAGGGGGTAGGGCATGCTTGCCTCCTTTCAATGCGTGATTTGAAAGGAAACATCGCAAGCCCTATGCCACGAGGTAAGTTACTGACTTCATGCCCGTGTTGTTGTGGGTAATTGGAGTAGTTTCACCATGGTGAAAAGGTAAATCTTTGTGGACACAGGGCCCTTGGTTTGTGCGTTGCACCACAAGCGGGATCGCTCATGCCCCGTGATAGGGGGGCAGATCTCAGTTGGCACGATCTGCTTGAGGGCGCACCCTCACATCCAGCACACCCGAGCGCACATGCAAATCGCGTTGGGGGAATGGAATCTCAATATTACGCTTGCGTAGTTCGGTTTCTATTTCCCATAGGAACAAGGCCTGGGTGCGCTTGGGGCGGCTCATTAGCTCGTTGCCCACCCAAATGACCAATTCGAAGTTCAAGCTGTTGTCGCCAAATTCAACGAGCCACACCTCGGGCTTGCGGCGTGGCTCGCCGTCGATTACTGCACCGTCCACCCGCTTGGCGGCTTCCAGTGCAGCTTCGCGAACCTGCTCTTTGTCACAGCCGTAGGCCACGCCAAAAGGCACATGGATTCGGCGGGATTTCTCGGTAAAGCTCCAGTTGATGACTTGCCCGTTGATGAATTCGGAGTTGGGCACAATGATGTCGACGTTGTCGCGTGTGGTAATTCGAGTAAAGCGCAAGCCGATTTCGTTGACCACGCCGGTGGCACCCGATGACATTTCTACGAAGTCGCCAATCTTGAGGCTTCGCTCCACGATCAGAATGATGCCCGACATGAAGTTGCTGAAAATATTCTGCAATCCGAAGCCAATGCCCACGCCGATGGCGCCGCCCAGAAACGCCAGGCCGCTGAGGTTAAAGCCCATGTAAGACAGGCCCATCAAGGTGGCCACCACCCACACGGTGTAACGAACGAGCCGGCCCAGCAAATACAGGGTGGATTCGTCAATGCCCTTGTACGATTTACCGCGGGTTGCCCGTTGCATCAGTTTTTCCAGGGTGGCTGCGCCCCACCATGCCGCAATGATGATGAGCAACAAACCCAGCACGCTGGCCAAAGAAAAATTGCTGCCTTCGCTGGTGAACAAAGGGGTGGTTAGCCACTGGTGGGCCAAGTTAAAAAAATGCGTGATGCTGTCCATGGCGTTTTTCCTGCTTTGAATGTTGACATTGTGACAGCTTGAGCGTGCGGCTGGCTGGCATACTGGTGTTTTAGGAAGCAAACACAGGAGCAGTGCCATGACCATCAAAGCCTATGCCGCATTTGAAGCCAAGGGTGAGTTAAAGCCTTTTGAATACGAAGCCGGTGAGTTGGGTGCGTTTGAGATTGAAATTGATGTTGACCACTGCGGCATTTGCCACAGCGATGTGAGCATGATTGACAACGATTGGGGCATGGCCCAATACCCCTTGGTGGCTGGCCACGAAGTGATTGGCCGCGTGGCTGCGTTGGGCAGCCATGTGTCGCATTTGGCGGTGGGCGATGTGGTGGGCCTGGGGTGGCATGCGGGCTACTGCCAAACCTGCCGCATGTGCATGGGCGGCGACCACAACCTGTGTAACGATGCGCAAGGCACCATTGTTGAACGCCATGGTGGCTTTGCCAACAAGGTGCGGGCGCAGGCCATGAGCGCGGTAAAAATTCCCGCTGGCTTGAACCCGGCCACCGCGGGGCCTTTGCTGTGTGGCGGCATCACCGTGTACAACCCGTTGGTGCAATTTAATGTGTCGCCGCAAGCGCGAGTGGCTGTGGTGGGCATTGGTGGATTGGGGCATTTGGCGGTGCAGTTTTTGCGGGCCTGGGGCTGCGAGGTCACGGCCTTTTCCAGCAACCCTTCCAAAGAGCAAGAACTGCGGGCCATGGGTGCACACCACGTGCTGAACAGCAAAGATGCCAAAGCACTCAAAAAGGCGGCAGGCCGTTTTGATTTGATTTTGTCGACGGTGAATGTAAAGCTGGATTGGAATGCCTACGTGGCCACATTGGCCCCCAAGG
This sequence comes from Limnobacter sp., assembly GCF_964228395.1. Lineage (GTDB taxonomy): Bacteria > Pseudomonadota > Gammaproteobacteria > Burkholderiales > Burkholderiaceae_B > Limnobacter. The sequence continues at coordinate 64,904 of NZ_CAXQZX010000150.1, read as the reverse complement.
GGCGCCTGCATTTTGTGGGCGCTACGCTGGAGCCGCTGGACATTGGGGCTTTTGGCTTAATTGGCGGGCAACGTTCAATCTCGGGCTCGCCAGTGGGCAGCCCCAGGGTCATTGAAGACATGCTGAACTTTGCTGCCTTGCACAACATTGAGCCCATTGTTGAGCCTTATCGGTTTTCGCAGATCAATGAGGCCCTGGACAAAGTGCGAAACGGCAGCCCACGGTTTAGGGTGGTGTTGTCACACTAATTTTTTTAGCTGCCGTCTTATTTTTTTAGCTGCCGTCTTTTGCGGTGGATTGGTCAAGCTCAGCAAGCGACTTGGCCAAGCCATGCACCTTGTGCTTGGTGGCCCCAACCAGGTTCGAAATTTCTAGCGCTGCCGCGGCGCTGCGCTGGGCCAAGCCGCGCACCTCGTCGGCCACCACCGCAAAGCCTCGACCAGCTTCGCCAGCGCGGGCCGCTTCAATGGCAGCATTCAAGGCCAGCAGGTTGGTTTGGGATGCAATGCCGTTGATGGTGCTCACGATGCTGCCAATTTGGTCGCTTACCTGCACCACATCGCCCATGGCGGTGTTGGTTTCTTCAATGGTTCGGCGGCGGGCGGTGGAGTCGCTGCCGTACATCACAATGCGTTTGATTTGACCACCAAACCCTTGAATGGGGGTGACGGTGGCATCGGCGTAGACCTTATCGCCTTGTGCATTGGTGAATTGCAGTTCGGCAGACACGGCTTGGTTGGCTTTTAGCTGTTCCAGTTGCTCGTGGCTGATGATGTTGGTTAGCGTGTTGTTGCTGCGTTTAAGCTCATCATGGTTGCGCACGCCGAGCAGGGCCAACATGAGGGGGTTGGCATCGGCAATTTGCCCGCCAAGTTCCCATTCCATCACAAGGTTGGAACGCTGAATGGCAGCCAGCCGCACATCAAATTCCACAGACCGGGTTTTGGTCTCGGTGATGTTGGCCTGGATGGAAATGAACTGTTGCAACTGACCTTTGGCATCAAACACCGGGTTAATGGCCAGTGAGATCCAGTAGGGGTTACCGTGTTTGTCGTAATTCAGAATTTCGTCGTAGAAGGCTTCGCGAGCATTAATTTTTTGGCGAATTTTTTGCACGGTTTCGGGGGAGGTTTCTTTGCCTTGCAAAACATGCCCTGGTTTTTTGCCACGCACCTCGGCCAGGCTATAGCCTGTCAGCCTGCTAAAGCCCGGGTTGACGTATTCAATCAAGCCTTCGGGGTCGGTAATCACCACGGAGTTATCCGTTTCGTTGGCCACCAGCGAAAGCAAACGGAATTGTTCCCTTTGGGCGACCTCTTTGGTGACATCCTTCACAAACGCGGTGTACAAAATTTGTTCGCCCAAGCGCAGCTTTGAAAGCGACAAGCCACCCCACACCACTTGACCGTCTTTGCGCTCAATTTTGACCTCACGGCTGGTGCCCACAATTTTGTCCACACCAGTGGTGCGGTTGGCGTTCACCAGGTTGTCATGGTTGTGGCGAATTATTTCTGGCACCAACATTTTGACGTTTCGGCCGACCACTTCGCTGCGCTGGTAACCCCACAGACGCTCGGCGGCTGCATTGAAAAAGGTCACGTTGTTGTTACCGTCGATGGTGACCACGGCATCGATGGTTTGCTCAAGTGTTTGGTTGATGAGTTCTCGGGCGTTGCGTTCGGCAGAGATGTCGCGAACAAAAGCGGTGTAGGTGATTTTGTTACCGTTCTTGACCTTGGACAGGCTGAGCGAAGCCCAGATTTTTTCACCGTTTTTGCGCTCCAACTCCACTTCGCGGAAGGTGCCTACGATGCGGTCTTGCCCCGTGTTGCGGTTGTTGTTCACATAGCTGTCGTGTTGGCTTTGAATGGCCTTGGGTACCAAGAGCTTGACGTTTTTACCGATCACCTCTTGAGCCTCGTAGCCCCACAGCCTTTCAGCCGCCTTGTTGAAGTAAGTTACCTTGTTGTGCTCGTCGATGCTGACCACGGCGTCGATGGCTTGGTCAAGAATTTGACGCTGATCCGATTTGCCAAACAGCATGGTGACTTACTCCTTTAAGGGGGGGGCGCAAATGAATTAACCCGAGTGTGCGGGATTCGCGCTGCCAACATAAAGGAGATAAGCGGGCAAAAATTTGCCCAATTTTTAGGCTGCCTCGCACCGTTATGCATTCATCGGCTGTACAGCAACAGGTTGGCTGTGTTGCGCGAGTCGGTTACCAAGCCAGGTGTGGCATTGTTTTTTAACAGGGTGACCACATCCGCAGGTGCAACGCCTTGCGACAGCAGCTTGGCTGCCGCCCCGGCCACATGGGGTGCGGCCATGGAGGTGCCGCTCAAACTGCGTTGGGCATTGTCATTGGCGATGTCGGCCGACACAATGTTGGAGCCGGGCGCAAAAATATCCACACAACTCCCGATGTTGGAAAACGAGGAGCGCCGGTCGTTGATGTCGGTGGATGCCACCGTGATGGCCAATGGCTCACGCGCGGGGGAAAACCCACAGGCATCGCGAGAGTCGTTGCCAGCAGCCACCACGGCAACACTGCCCGCGTTGTGGGCCGAGCGAATGGCCTGGTCCATGGCTGTGGAGGCGCCGCCGCCCAGGCTGAGGTTCATCACCGCGGGTTTGACATGGTTTTGAATCACCCAGTCCACCCCGGCAATGGTGGTGGACGTGGTGCCCGTGCCCGTGCAATTGAATACCCGCACACCGTGCAGGGTTACATTTTTAGCCACGCCAAATTGCGTTCCCCCAATGGTGCCCGCCACGTGGGTGCCGTGCCCATTGCAATCGGACGGGTTGGTGGATGTATCTTGCGGGTTGCTTGGGTTGCTGTTTGAGGGGGGAGGCGAGCTGGGTGGGCCAAACAGACCGCCGCCGAACAGCCCACCACCACCAAGGAACCCACCGCCTAACAGTCCACCTGAACCACCGGTGGTGGCGTCAAACCCATTGCCAATGCGACCCGTGAATTCGCGGTGGCTGCCGCGTATGCCCGTGTCCACCACATAGGCGTGCACTCTGGCGCCGGTGGAGGTGTAGGTGTATTGCATGTCGCGTGTGTTGGGGCGCGTGTCCAAGCGATCCAGCCCCCACACCGCGTTGTTTTGCGTGGTGTTGTTCAGGCGGATGGTTTGGTCTTGTTCAATGTAGGCCACCAGGCCGCTGCGCTTCAAACCGTTGGCCACGTGGTCGGGCAACTTGGCAGCAAAACCTTTGAAGGCGTGTTGGTAGCGGTAAGTAATTTGTTGTGGATCGAGCCCCAGCTGGTTTTGGGTTTGCTCCAGCAGTTTTTGTGCGGGTGCACCAAGCGGTAAGTCCAAAGCCTGACTAAGCACGTCGTCACTTTTAAGCACAATGATGTAGTGATTGGGCAAAGGTTCGGATTGAGCAGCCGACGCGGCGAGGGACAAACCAAGACCGACCAGCAAGGTCGCACTGTAATTGTGCATAGGGGCTCCAGTAAAGTGATTAGGTAAATACCAAGTTGCTACCTGCTGTGCGCCCAATTGGATTCAAAAATTGCCAGGTCTCTGCAAATGTCTTATTGCCTGTTTGGGTGAGTGCGACGTGTCGCCTGCCCGACATTCAAAATTGATTCAAATACTTACACTACAAAAAACAAAATCGATTTGGAGACAGACATGGGTGGCCGCAGCTTTGCATTCTTTGGCGCATGCCTTTTTTTATCAGCTTGCATCGGCACCGGCGGCGATACGCCAGGCAGTGCCGGTGGTCGAGTGGGGCCATCTGGCAACGCGATGCAGCAAGACCGTTTCAACGTGGCCAACCAGTGCTTCACGATACAGTTTGCTAACACAGGCGCTGCCATGCAAAAAGCTGGGGGAAGCTACTCTTTGGCCAGTAGCGGCACCCCGATTTTTTTGAAGCCCAGCCGCTTGGGTCAATATTTGCTTTTTGACACCGATGAGCAATTTGTGGGATTGGCCAACACCAATCCGTTTAACCAAGCGCAGTTGATTCAATTTGTACGAGCCGGGGCGGATTTCTTTTCTGGCCAAGGCGATTTGCTAGAGATTATCGAACCGGCCAAGCCAGCCAGCGATGCCATTCGCGCGGGTGGGGAGTCTTTCAAAGCCCAATTTGATGGCGCGGCCTCGGCCACGCCAGACACACAGGCTTCAGCTCTCACTGAGCCTAGCCAGTTGGCGGTGTGGGTGCTGCAAGAAGTTGGACAGGGTGGTACGTTTCGATTGAAACAAGCCGTGACCGGGCAGTATTTGGCAGCGCAGGGCGATGCACTGGGCCTTGAAGAAGTGCCTGGCCCGGCCAGCGACGTGCGCTTGTTGCCAGCGCAAAATTGTGCAGTGTTTCCTGAGGCGGAATTGAATGCCACCGGCACGCCATACAAGGGCACAACCGGTGCGGGTGAGGTGGTGGGCTGGATCGACACGCACATTCACATCGGCGGCAGTGAAGCCTTGGGTGGCAAGCTGGCGCACGGGCGACCTTTCCATCCCTTTGGCATTACAAAAGCTTTGGACAGCTGCGAAGCGGACCATGGGCCGCAGGGCACCTTGGGCGTTCTCGACAATTTATTGGCCACCGGAAGCCCGGTGAACCAACATGCCACCGATGGTTGGCCCACCTTTAGCTATTGGCCCAACCCGCGTTCGCAAACCCACCACCAAACCTATTACATGTGGATGAAACGCGCCTGGATGGGTGGGCAGCGCATCATGGTGAACCATTTTGTGGCCAACGAGGTGATTTGCCAGGTGTGGCCATTGAAGGAACACGATTGCGACGAGATGGAGAGCGTGAAGCTACAGCGCCAACTGTTGCTTGACCTTGAGGAATACATTGATGCTCAGGAAGGTGGCCCTGGCAAAGGGTGGTTTCGCATTGTGTATGACAGCCAAACCGCCCGCCGCGTGATTGAGGATGGCAAGTTGGCGGTGGTGATGGGCATCGAAAACGAAAAATTGTTCAACTGCGGCGAGTACCTGGGTATGCCAGAGTGCACCGAGCAGCAAGTCATTGAAAGGCTGGACGAGTTCTATGCTTTGGGCATTCGCAGTGTGTTCCCACTGCATATTTTTGATAACGCTTTTGGTGGCACAGAAATAAGCCGCTTTACCAAAGATGCAGCCCTGATGCAGGTGTTTAACGCCGGCAACATATGGGAGACCGGTCACCCTTTTGCAACCACCACCTGTGAGGAGATTGACGAGGCCGAACCCAGCACAGTGGAAAGCAAAGATTATGGTTTGTTTGAACTGGCCATGTTGCAAATTATGAACATACCCCCGACGCCGCAGGATGTGCCTGGCCGCGAATGTCAACGCAATGCGCGTGGCTTGACCACGCTGGGTGATTTTTTAATCGACAAGCTGGCGAAGAAGGGTGTGATCATCGAGACCGATCACATGGGGGCGCGTGCGCGCAAACGGGTGTTGGCCATGATGAAAGAGCGGGGTGTTCCGGTGGTGTCTGGCCATTCAGGCACCATCAGTGCTGCGCGTGACAGCCAACGCATTGTGGATCTGGGGGGATTGATCTCTAATTTGCCAGATAAACCTTCGCCCACCGCTGTGGATTACATGCAAAAGCTCAGCGCCCTGTACCCCCCGGGCAAAGCGCCTGCCAGCGGTTTTGGGTCAGACATCAATGGCATCCACCAGCAGGCAGACCCTCGACCCGATGCGGCAGAGAATCCCTTGGTGTACCCCTTTAAATCACCCATGGGCGATGTGGTGTTTGAGCGTCAAAAAACCGGCGAACGGGTGTACGACTTGAACACCGATGGGGTGGCACATTATGGCCTTTACCCAGACTACATTGCGGACATGATGATGCAGCCCGGTGGCAAGCAAGCCGTGGCCACCTTGTTTAGATCGGCCGAGGCTTACTTGCAATTGTGGGCGAGGGTGGAGGCGTATGCTCGCACCGGCAAATAGTTTTGGGGGCTCTTAGGCAGGAATGCCTCCAAACTTTCCGGCATTGAAGTCGGTGATGGCTTGCACAATTTCTTGCTGGGTGTTCATCACAAACGGCCCATAACCCACAATTGGCTCGTCCAAGGGTTGGCCACTGAGCAGCAATACCACTGCATTGCCGTTGGATTCCAAAGCCAGTTCGCTGCCTTTGCGGTCAAGCACGGCGAATTGATCTGCACGCACCACGTGCTCGCCATTGATTTGCACGGTGCCATGCAGCACCACCACCGCCACAGGCCAGCCCTCGGGCAGGTTCAGCGCGGTGTAGCTGTTGGCATTTAATCGCATGTCCCAAACCTGCATGGGCGAAAATGTGTTGGCCGGCCCCGTGTGGCCTTCGTATTCGCCGGCAATCACTCGCACCTGGCCGGCCTCGTTCGGCAAAGCCACGCTGGGAATTTGCTGGCTTTCAATGGCCTGGTAACCAGGGGCGGTCATTTTGTGCCGGGCTGGCAGGTTGACCCACAGCTGCACCATTTCAAGCGAACCACCTTTGGCAGTGAAGGCTTCAGAGTGAAACTCCTCGTGCAAAATGCCCGCGCCAGCAGTCATCCATTGCACATCGCCGGGGCCGATGACCCCGCCTTGGCCTGTGGAGTCTTTGTGGGCCACTTCGCCTTTGTAGACAATGGTCACTGTTTCGAACCCACGGTGGGGGTGTTGCCCAACGCCGCGGGGTGTTGCGGCTGGTGCAAACTCAGCAGGCCCTGCGTGGTCCAGTAGAAGAAAGGGGCTGAGTTGTTGCCCGTGGCTTTGGTAAGAAAACAGCGACCGAACTGGAAAACCGTCACCCACCCAGTGACCCTGAGGCGCATTGTGAATACCGATTAGTTTTTTCATGAATACCTCCAGCTACAGTTCAGAATCGAGTATTACATTGATCAATGTAATAATCTTATAACGGGTCAAAAACTATCACTAGATGTTCTATTTGAAATAAACTGTTCCAAAAATGGAACAATAAACCCGTGCAAGACTTCAACGACCTGTACTACTTTGTCCAAGTAGTAGACCACAAAGGCTTTGCCGCGGCTGGGCGAGCTCTGGGTTTGCCCAAGTCCACCTTGAGCCGTCGCATGGCGAAATTAGAGGAAAACTTGGGGGTACGCTTGCTTCAGCGCAGCACGCGCAGCCTGTCGGTAACCGAGGTGGGGCAGCGCTATTACGAGCACTGCAAGGCCATGCAGGTGCAGGCCGAGGCTGCGCAATCGGTCATCGACACCATGCGCACCGAGCCACGTGGCGTGATTCGCATCACCTGCCCAATCGCACTGCTGCATGCCCACGTGGGCCGTATGCTCGGAGAGTTTATGGCCCAGTGCTCCCAAGTGCAGATTCACTTGGAGGCCACCAACCGTCGGGTGGATGTGATCGGTGAAGGGGTGGATGTGGCCATTCGCGTGCGCCCCCCCCCGCTGCAGGACAGCGATTTGGTTTTGCGGGTGTTGGCTGACCGTGGGCAGTGTTTGGTGGCGAGCCCTGCGTTGGTGAAGCAGCACCATTTTGCCAGCACGCCGGCTCAGTTGGCTGGGTTGCCTTCCTTGGGTTTGGGGACACCCCAACAGCAATTTGCATGGGTGCTCCACGGGCCAGGCGATGCGCAAGCCACCATTCCTTTTGAACCCCGTTTTATTACCACCGACATGATTGCTCTTCGCAACGCCGCTTTGCATGGCGTGGGTGTGGTGCAGTTGCCTGTGTTGATGGTGCGTGAGCAGTTGGAACACGGCGAGCTGGTAAAGCTGCTGCCTGAGTGGTCGCCACGGCGGGAAGTTATTCACGCTGTGTTTGCCTCGCGGCGTGGATTGATTCCCGCGGTTCGGGTGTTGCTTGATTTTTTGGCGGAGAAGTTTCGGGTGATTGAGGAGGAGTAGTGGCTAGGGCATGTTTGGTCCCTTAAACCAACGCAGCGTGAGTTGCGGTGAGTGTTTGTTTTGCTCAATCAATTGACTTTCGAGCAATTCCAATTCCTTAAATAGCTGGTCGCTTGATTTTCCTTGCGTAGCAAGAGTATGCGGCTCTGGTAACAAGGCTATCGCTGACTCCAATTTTGAAATGCGTTCTTTAAGTACAGTTATTTTTGCTTCACGAGCGGATTCCTCGAATCGTAGGTTATTTTGCAAAGCCAATGATTGAAGGGCATGGATCTGCTGTTCAAGTGAGACGATGTTCAGCTGAGTCCGTTCAAGAGCGCTTTGAAGCTGCTCGTACAAAGGATGTTCTGGGGTGACCGCCTTCAAAGCATCCTTTTGTAGGGCCTCTTGCTCTTTGGCTCGATTAATCAGCACTCGGTGACTGTAGGAGTTGGTTTGAATATCTGCAGCAGAGGTCTGCCCTCTATCAGGACTCATTGATTGGAGTTGAGCCAATTCGGCCTCAAGCAAAAGTTTTCGCTGGATCAATCTGTTTACCGTGTCCGCATGTTGCTTTTCGTTCGCTCGTGCCCGCCTTTCCTCCCGTAGTGCCAAATTAATTGCCTCTTCTTTTGCCGCCAGCGCCGCTTGAAGAGGCTTTATGTTTTGAATGTAAGCCGCTTGGCTGGCTGCCCTCGCTTGCTCAATCATGGCCTCACCATAAGCATTTGCAACATCGCTAAGTTTGGCGGTGCGTTCACTCGCAAGGTGTGCTTTCAGAAGATTGGTTCCTGGCACAGCCTCCAATATCACGCTTTTGCTTAAGACCTTGGTTGCGTGGTCAAATGGTTCCTGCGGTAAAATCCATGATTCAGCCTGCTTGTCCAGAAGCGCATTAAACGCAACAGTCTCTTGCTCAAGGTGTTTCCTGAGCATTTTAAGTTGCTTGTCAAAAAGCAACTCATCGAGCTCAGGGGCCTCCACCTCGAAGATCATGGTCACTACATGCGGCTGAATTTGGGTCTGTTTAGAAAACCATAACCCCAACAAATAGAGACTAAGCCCCAAGGCAAGCAATAAAGGCAGAAAAAACCGCGGCTTGCCGTGTTGCTCTAAATCATTACTCATGATTTAGTGAACGAATCCGGCTTTGGTCTGCACTTGGACCGATGAAATTGTCTTTTCTCCGAGCGTCTCACCTAAACTATTCAGGCGGGTCATTCGGATGTTTTCACCTTTAAATTGAATACGAATTTTGTCGCCTTGGTGCCCAACCACTGTCATAACGCCCTCGCTCGGGGTGAATGCGTTGGGCGCAAAGGCAAGGTCTTTTCCAACAATTTCGTACATCGATTGCCGCGGTTTATTGTTTTCATCCACGCCATTGGCCAGTGACAAAGCAATGAATGAGGTGCCTGGGAAGCGGGCTACGCCATCGCCTTGCAGGACTTTTTTCACTCGCAATCCGTCCATAACCACACCTGTTTTTAAACATTGTTGATCCCAGGCCATCGTGGTTGAAACGCCAGTGCCGATGCAATAGCCCAATGCACCATCAAGGTAGTCTATTACAGCGGTGTTACCTTTCAAATTTAGGTTTTGTTTTAGGTTTGCTACGGATCCTGCATATCGCATTTTGCCGATCATGCGTGCCACCTGTCCCTGGCTGCTCAGTTCAAATTGGCGATCCTCGGCCTTTTGAATGGCTGTGAATACGCTGGATAACACGCTGGGATCTGTTCGGAAATTCATTTCTTCACAAGCAGATTCTGAAATCGTGAAGCTGTCAGCTACCCCTACTTGGTTGATGGGGTTGCTATCCACAACGCTTGCACGCAATCGGCCGCCAAGCGAGCAAATCCGCAAGTCATACGATATGGTTTGAGTGGCATCTTTTGTATTGAACTCCTTCTGAACGTTGCCGTAGCCTTTTGGGGTAAGACCTGCACGCAACACTTCCGGGAAAAATTGTGTGGTGTTCAAATTAACTGGTGCCTTTCCGGATTGGCTTGAGAACTCGGTTTGGCCGAAACCCAGTGTGAACGAAAGCACAGCCTTTTGACCCAACTCAAGCCATTGAGCCTCGTCCATTGGGACTCCTGTTAGCCTGGGAAAGTTTGCGCATAGGTTGGGGTCGGCCGCACTTGCATCTTGACAAATATTTCCACCCTTAAACTGCAAAACATCTTTGGCGGCAAAATTACCACCCCGCTTTACCGGTGCCGGTAGCGCAGATGCGCTAGGGGTTTCAACAGCCAAAGGCACTGCAGGGGCTTCGGATTGCTGTGCATCAGTTTGAGTAAGGTGCTGGTGAGTAAGCGCTGCACTAACAAACAAAGCAAAGGCGGAAAATGGGGTCATTCGGCAAATTCTCCTGTCTGGCAATAAAGAAATATTGAATTCGAAAGAGTATGCCAGAAAGCCAACAATGCACTTGTTACTGTGCTCTTGTTGGCATGGCCTAGTAGCCGTGGTTTTAGGTGAGGTTGGTCACTGTCTGTAGCAGGGTGTCCTGCGCCTGAATGCTCTTGGAGTTGGCTTGGTAGATGCGTTGTGTGGCAATCATTTGCACCAGTTCGGCTGTAAGGTCTACGTTGGCTTCTTCCACTGCACCCGCCTGAATCAAACCAAAACCGGCGTCCCCAGCATTGGATGCAAACTCGGGACCTGCTTGCAGAGTGGCGACCCAATTGTTGTTGCCAACAGGCTGCAGTCCCTCTGGGTTGCGGAAGCGGAACAGGCCAATTTTGGCGATGTCTCGGGTCTGACCATTCGCATAGTTCAAGGACATCACGCCGCCTTGATCAATTGTGAAATTGACGTAATCGGCTGCATCGTATCCATCTTGGGCCAGGTTCTGTAGCTGAAATTCTGTGCCGAACTGTGTACTGCTTCGCATGTCAATTCGCACAGTGTTATTGGGGCTGTTGAAATCCGGGGTTAGTGCGGTTCCATTCTGGAAGGTACCCAGGTCTATTTCGAATACAGCAGCGTCTGGGTTGTTTAGTTGGCCGTTGGGGTTAAAGCCCAAGGCAGCGCCAGCGTAGGGAGCAGGGTAGGCTGCCGCCCCTTCAGTGCGGATATTCACCAGTTCGCCGTTCACGGTGGCGTGAACCCTCCATTGATTGGGAGCGGGGTCCGCGACAGGCGCGGTGGTCGGCCCAACCTTTTGCCAGAATACCTGCAACGTTAAAGGTTCGCCGAGTTGGTTGTTGATCACAATGGCAGAGCTTTGAGTGTAAGAGTTTGGGTCGTTGGGGTTGAATGTTGCGGCTACAGCGGAAGGCTGTGTGCGAGAATCGAGGTTAAAGCGGAACTCCGTGTTTTGGGTGGCTCTAGGTTGAATGGGCTCGGTAGAAATGGTGATTGGAGAGGCGACATCCAGTACGTTACCTGTTTCGGGGTCTAGAGGAAATGCCAGCAAGTCTTTGCCATCGGCGGTAACAACGGTGTTGTCTCGATCTAGCTGGAATTGACCGTTACGAGTTAGAAATTCTCGGCCGTCTTGACCTTTAACCTTAAAAAAGCCGTTGCCGGAGATAGCAAGGTCCAAAGGGTTTTGTGTGGCTACCACGTTGCCTTGTCTGAATTCCTGCTTGATCGCTAACAGGTTTACACCACCGCCCACCTGCAGACCCGCATCAGCACGTGACAGGGCGCTTGCGTAAACATCGCCAAATTGTGCTTTGCTGGTTTTGAACCCCACTGTGTTGGCATTGGCAACGTTGTTGGCTGTCACCTCCAGGCTTTTTTGCGACGTATTCAGACCGCTCAGGCCCTGTTGAAATACACCCATGATCCTTACCTCACCTTTTGATGTTTCAAAGATGGCGCTGTGACCGCGCCGACATGCCCTATTTAAAAGCACCCGCCAAATAAGAACTTTGAACAACATGGGCGGAAAATCACCCCATTATTCGAAAGATGACGGCGGCAAGGATTGCTAAGGTGTGAGCATTCAGGTTGATCTCAGGTGTTTGAATTGAGCCCCATTGAGTGTATCGCCCACACAGACGAGCTGTACATCCGAAGCTATCCTTTGCGTTCGGCTGGGGGCCACTACGGACTGAAGCTGATTGATTTTCCAGTCACTGTTGCTTTGGGTGACTTTCGTTTTTACATGCGCTACCGCCGAGGATGGGATTTAAGCTGGAAGCTTTTTTGCAGCGACGATCAGTCTTTGGCCTTGCGGAGGGCTCTTGTGGCGGAATACAAGATGAGTGCTGAGGTCAACGCGCTTGAGCGTGTGGTGGCGGACATTTTTGATCAAGTTGATCGGGTGTGCACTTTGGCTGTTGAGCGCTTGCCTGTTCAGCCCACCCGCAGAGAGGTGTTGCAAAGCCTAATTCAAAATGCAGGGCTCACTCCACTTTTATGCACCACACCCGATGATCAGGCTGCCTCCGTTTGCTTCTACTATCTTGGAGGCGAAACGCTGCTGGCAGTGTTGGGTACGCGAGGCCCACAAGCAGAGGTTTTTGCTGTTGCCGAGCTTCAAGCGAATCAATGGAAGTCCCTGTGTGAGGCCATTCGAGCCTGTGCGGTGCATGGTGTAGCAGCAGTCGATGCTTTGGTATTGGAGCAAGTGGCATTCTGGATGCACGAGCAAGAATCGTTACCTGACCTGGAGGAGATGGCATGACTCCGCTGGCCATGTTTGATACGCTTGGCGCAGAGTTGCCCGCTCCTGTTGGGGGGGCTGACGTTCCACCGAGCACGGCTGAACAAGAGCGTGTTGATCAGGTGTTGGTCTTGGCGGGTGTGTCCATCGACGAATTGAAAGACATGACCTGGCCTGAACGTTCTGCGCGAGCGTTTGAATTGTTGCTTGGTCAGCGGGTTGAGGGTGCGAGTCGAGTTGATTCAGACTCATTCGCAGCTCCGTTTGTGCCACCACTCCCAGTCAGGCAGGTGCTCTTTCATGCGGCGCCGACTGCTGTGGATTTGTCTAACGTTTCAGGTCAAGCCAGCGTTGAGCGTTTGCCATTTCCTGCAGCAGAAGATTTGTACGTGGCTGGGGGTAAGCTACTTAAGACGGTTGATTCGCCATTACCCAATTCATTAGAAATTTTGGTCACAGAGCAACCTTCTGCCCTCGCTGAGCAATTGATGGCGGGCGCGGACGCGCAATTGGGGCTTGGCTTGCCAACCTCAGAGTTTTCGCCTGCGGATTGGCAAACGCTCCAGATCGAGGATCCTCCCACGATTGTAGAGTACGAAGTAGGGGCCTCCTCTGTAAGCGTTGAGACGATAACAACCCCAGTTGCTTTGCTGAGATCCGTCGAGTTGAGCATGCGCGAGAAGGTCCTACTTCAACCCAGTGCGCTTGAAATCGACAATGTGACCGCACCACGTACCCGTGATCGGGGTGCTTTGGTAACACCGGCGCTGCCCGAGCCGATATCCTCGATGGCCAAGCCGACAATTGTAGTGCCGCGGGCGATTGCTGAGTTGCCCAGCGTGGAGCCTGTTGTTGAACCAGCGGCCACGGATGACTTTACTGAAAGCAAAGCCGTAACGCCGATGCTTCCGCGGCATCAAGGGCTCTTGGCAAATGGACCTTTGCCAACACCAGTCAACTTGCCGTCTGGCGAATCCAACAACACCAAAATAAAGCCCCCGCATACTCTTGTAGACCATGGCGGCATCAACACGATCCCGGTTTTATCAAAAGCGAAGCTTGAGCGCTTGGAGCCTGTTGTTGCGGTAGCCCAAAGCCACCAGACTGAAGATTTGGAAAAAACTGCCTCATACTCAATCTCGGCCCCCGAGCGCGAGAACCCAAATCCCAAGATTCCGCTGCAATCATCTCGTGGCGGTCTTTCGGTCGCAGAGTTGATGGAGCCTCCCTCGGAGCCTGTTGACCCAGGTGAACGTGCGTTGGATTGGCTGACTCAAAGCCGTCAATTTAACGACAGACTGCTTGACTCAGGCGCGTCCAAAGCGTTTGGCTCTGGTCAGGCTGAGCTGCCAGCCATGTCTTCAGTCACCCAGCCTACAACCATGCCTGTCGGCCTGTCTACAACGACCATGATTGAGCCAGTGATTCGGGGGGCTGTGGCGTCGGCGGCATTACCTGCTGTGTTACCTAATCGAGTCAATGACCTGCAACTAGCCGTGAACAGTGCCTTGAAAACCATGGTAATGCGTCTTCCGGGCCGGGTAGAAGTCAATTTGGTGCTGAAAGACGGTCAGAAGATTGAGCTGATGGTGCAAGCCCAACAGCAGCGACTGGACATTGAACTGCGTGGGGCGTTGCCGCAAGGTAGTACACAGGCAGCCTGGCTTGATGGCCTGGACGGGTTGATTAAAACTGTCGACGGATTGGGGTATCAGCTGCAAAGCCTTAAGCTCAACGGTGAGGCCATTCACTCCGTTTCCTCGAGTCAGTCGAGTGGCTTGGACTTGGCTGGTCAGCAGCAGCGTGACCGAGGTCAGGATCCCGCCAGTCATCAAGCAGAACTATCCAGTGTTGCCAGAGAAGCAGCTACAAAAGAGCCAATAGCTGACCCCATTGCCCATGCGCTTGCTTTGCAAAGTGGAAATGAGGGACCGATCCCAAACAAAGGCGGGGTTAGTCTCTATGTTTGATCACCGCAAGATCATATTGTGAATGAGCCATTTGCTGGTTTGTGGCTGATATTGCATTTCCAAAATCACATTTTCGGTGCTGATGCGGCCATCAATCACCTGTGAAAAAACAGCCTTTGCATTATTGGGACCATCGTTGGAATCAGACACATACACATATCTGAATTCCTTTATTGATTCAGTTTGAATTTTAAGGGCAATTGCGTCGGCCATGAGTTTCACGGCCATTGCGTGCTCGGGTGTCGGCATGGCCAGTGAGATTGCATCTTGTACGCGATTCTCCGCCATTGCATTCATAAAGTTTTGCGCAATTTGTTGCCGCTCGGAGTACTCCAGTTCTTTGCTGCAGGCGCCTAGAAAAAATGAACTGAGCAACAGGGTAAAAAAAAGAACTTGCGATTTGAAATTCAAACAGGTCATGGCAGGCCCTCTGCTTAATTTAAATTTGGGATCGTGTAAATAGCCGTACGAAAATTGGACGCTTTAATTCAAAGTTCTCTGCGCGTGCCTAGGCGATACTTTGCCTAATTCACAGTGTGTTTGTACAGGGAAAATTAAGATGATTGAAACTTCCCGATTGCCCGGCGTTGAGAGTCTTGCCCTAAGCGCAAGTCGCCAGAGCCCTTTGGATGTTCAGGGGGGAAAGTCGATTCCGAGTTTTACCGAGGTGTTAGGTCAAGCGCTTGACTCCGTGAACAAGGCCCAGGAACAGTCCCGCAGCCTGGCCGTGGGACTTCAAATGAACAACCCCAAAGTGTCGGTGGAAGATGTCGCGATTGCCTCCAACGAGGCTTCTTTGAAGTTTCAGACGGTGTTGCAAACCCGCAATAAATTGTTGCAGGCCTATAGCGAAATTATGAGCATGCCAGTGTGATTGGGAGGGTTTCATGCTCGCTGAGTTCTTAACGCAAGACGAAGTTGACTCGCTGTTACGAGCGATCACGGGCGAGGACTCGTACTTTAGCGCAGAAGACAATGAAGACCTTCAGGTTAAGCCGTACAACTTGGCCAAGCAAGAGCGGATCGTACGTGGGCGCATGCCCACACTGGAGATCATCAATGAACGATTTGCGCGGCTCTTGCGGATTGGCTTGTTTGACTTCATGCGCCGAATGCCCGAAGTTACAGTCGGCTCAGTGAAGGTGATCAAGTACAACGAGTTCATTCGTAACTTGGCCGTACCCACCAACCTGAATCTTATTTCTATCAAGCCCCTGCGTGGAAATGGTCTCGTGATTCTTGACCCCACCATGATCTTTGCCATGGTCGATACAATGTTCGGTGGGGATGGTCGATTGCAAACCGAGATTGAGGGCCGAGAGTTTTCTGCCACTGAACAAAGGATCATTGCACGGGTGCTCGAGGTGGTGTTCGCGGAATACGCAAAAGCTTGGGCTCCTGTTTACCCATTGGTACCAGAATATGTGCGTTCGGAAATGCACACGCAGTTTGCCAATATTGCCAATCCTGCTGAAATCGTGGTGTCCAGCAAGTTTGAGATTGAACTTGGGGACGCCTCAGGCTCGATTCATATTTGTTTGCCTTATTCCTCACTCGAGCCCATTCGTGACGCCATGAGCTCGGCTGTGCAAAGCAATCAAGGTGAGACAGATCGTCGCTGGTCCAAGTTGCTCAAACAGCAGATGCAACTGGCAGAAGTGGAGCTGCAGGTTACATTGGCCAATGCACACCTCACTGTGGCGGATGTCTTAACGCTTCAAAAGGGCGATTTCATTCCTCTCCAAATGGCTCCAACCGTGCAGGCCAACGTAGACAATGTTCCAGTATTTGATTGCAGCTATGGAATCAGCGGCGGGCAATATGCGGTGAAGGTTGAGCGTTTGATTAAGCCCGGCGACAGTTTGCTTGGGGCCAACAAGCATCAGGGAAAAAATTTTAAGTCCCTCAGTGAGGTGTACTCATTGGTGAGTGAGCACGGTGCAGAAACTCTGGAGGGGCTTGGCAAGCTGGATACGCAACATAAACGATCGAAAGGGTTTAGCGAAGCATGAACACTGAAATAAAGAAAGGCGGACAGCAAGCTCCCGGGGCGGATGTGGTGCATGAAGATGCCCTGGGCGAAGTGGAGGCTCACCACTTCGAACAGTTGTCAGGTGACGATGAAGACGGTACGGGCAACGATATTGATATTATCTTGGATATCCCGGTGACCTTAAGTGTTGAACTTGGCCGTACGAAGATTCCTATCAAGCACATCTTACAATTGGCGCAAGGCTCGGTGGTCGAACTCGATGGCTTGGCTGGCGAGCCCATGAATGTATTGGTCAATGGGTGCTTGATTGCGCAAGGGGAGGTGGTGGTTGTCAATGACCGCTTCGGTATCCGGTTGACCGACATCGTTACCCCGTCCGAACGATTGCGAAAACTCAACGGCTAAGCTCAATATGCAATTAGCGGCTTGGCGTCTATTCACTGCAGTGTGCGTGGCTTCAGCGGCTGGACCGTTGTTTGCGATCGAACTCAAAGAGTTGGAGGTGCGCTCCGAGGTGGGCATGCCCTTTATTGCGCATGTTCAGTTCGAATTGCAAGCCGCGGAAATGACCTCGCCGGAGTTGGCACATGTCACTGTGCGTTCAACTTCGCCTGCTGACTTTAAGGGTATCCTGCGTACTCGGCTTTTCTTACAACCCAACAGCACAAGTGGGTTTATTCGGATTACCGCAATCGAGCCTGCCTCGCGGGGAATGACCATTGTTTTAGAAGCACGTGATCCGAGGCAAAACCACATCCGCGAGTACGTGATCGATAACAATCAAGTCCGCGTTCGAGACCTGCAACGCCCAGAATTGCCCCCACCCAAGCCTCAGCAGGCTTTTCAAGCCCCGGTACCTGAGCCACGCGAGGAGGCAAGGACGCTTGAGCCTGCACCTCCTGATGGCATTGAACTTCGACTTTTGGATCAAACCCAAAGCGCTGAAGTGGTCTCGCCTCGGGCCTTGGCCAGTGATCTTGAGCTATTGAGTCGCACGCAAGCTGAGTTGTCGGACGACCCAGACGCCAAGGTGTTGGCTGGCGAGGCATTGCTCACCCTAGGGCAATTGTTACAAAACGCCCGAGGCTTGTGGGATTACAAGGCAAGCCGTGAGGTGGTAACGGCCGCCATGGAAAATGAGTTCAAAGAAAATGTAGATAGCTATGTATTAACCATTCGAGCAGATCAGAATACAGATATCAAAACGCCCCAGGCTGAGATTGCGACCCTAGGTAAGCCAGGCGACAAAGCGAAGCCAACGACGCTGCCCCTCGAAGCCACCCTCTCTCAAAACGAGGCGCTTAGCCCGTTAGCTTCTCAGGCAGACACCTCTGGGCCAGTGGAGCATGGGGTTCCCATAGCGCAGCCTCCTGTTAGGGAGGAGCCCGGGGTTGGAATCTTTGCTTGGTTTGTTTTGCTGAGCATTTCATTGGCTTGTGGGTGTTTGGCCTGGTACCTGACTTGGGTGCGAGGACGGAGCCAGCAGGCCGAAGTACCATCATCCTCTGCACCGCAAATGCCCTTGGCCCTCGAGCCTCTAGAAGTGCGGATGGAGACCGCTGCTGCGCAACCTTTTGGTTTAAGTGAGTTGCAAGAGGAAGGGAGTCCCTCCGAATCGCATACCCAACAGCCTGAGCCGGAGGAGAGATTTCCACAAGACGATCAACAAGCACCGGCTCAAGAGCCGGCTTCCGATTGGGTACAGACCTTGGATGAACCAGATTTTGAGGCTGAAGTTGCTGCAGCCCAGGCCATGCTGGCAAGTCCAGGGCCAGAAGACGATATCCAGCTGGAGGAACCGCAGTTACCTGTCGAGCCCCCTTTTAAAAACGAGAACGATGCGCGCATTGAGTTGGCCAACGCGTATTTAGAAATTGAAGACTATGATGCTGCGCTAAAAGTACTCGCAAGCATCGAAGGGGATTTGACCGATGGGCAACGTGAACAACTTGCCCAGATAAGGGAGTTGATTGTGCAAGGAGAGGCGAGTCAATGAGGGTCTTTAGTATTGCAGCTTTGATGTTTTGCTTGCTGCTTCCGCTTGACTTTGCTTGGGCGCAGGCTATGCCCAGTGTGATTGCTAGTCCGGGTCGTAACGGATCGACGGTGTATTCATTGCCAATCCAAACCATGTTGGTGATGACCTTTCTTACCGTGCTGCCCGGGGTGTTGTTGATGATGACGGGCTTCACTCGGATTGTCATCGTGCTGTCATTATTGCGCATGGCTTTAGGCACGCAAAACTCACCCCCCAACCAAGTGGTCATTGGCCTAAGTCTATTTTTAACGTTTTTTGTGATGACACCTGTCTTTAAGCAAGTGTACGAAACCGCATACCTACCTTACGAGGAGTCGCGTTTGGAGTTTCGTGATGCTGTGGAGGTTGCCTCACAGCCCGTACGTAATTTTATGCTTCGGCAAACCCGGGCCGAAGACCTGGCTTTGTTTGCGAGTTATTCTGACACCAAATTCGAAAAACCCGTCGATGCCCCTATGTCAGTTTTGATTCCTGCGTTTGTCACAAGCGAACTCAAAACGGCATTCCAGATAGGCTTTATGGTATTCCTGCCTTTCCTGATCATTGATTTGATTGTATCCAGTGTATTGATGTCGATGGGGATGATGATGTTATCCCCAATGCTGATTTCGCTCCCATTTAAATTGATGCTGTTTGTTTTAATTGATGGCTGGAATTTGTTGATGGGTTCGTTACTGCAAAGTTTCGCCTAACCAATCATGTCAGAAGAAAATGATCTAGAAAGGGAACTACCTGCCACCCAGCGGAAAATCGAGAAGGCGCGCGAAGAGGGCAATATTCCGCGATCGAAGGACCTCTCAGGTGCCGTGGTGGTGCTAGTGGGGCTGGGCTGTTTGTTTGTATTTTCCGATTTCTTCGTTGAGCAAAACAAGGATCTCATGAAGCAGGCGCTCACCCTGAGCACTCAGGACGCCAAAGATCCCGCTCGAATGGGTGCTGCGTTTGTGGATCTTTTGCTGAAGTCCCTTTTGGTGCTTTCCCCATTATTGATTGCTGTGTTGGTGGCAGCGGTTTTGGGGACAATCGCGGTGGGTGGGGCCATTTTTGTGGGCAAAAACCTGCAGCCAAAATTCTCCAAACTCAATCCCGTCAAGGGTCTGAAAAACATGTTCAGTGGCAATGCCATGTTTGAGTTTGCCAAGGCCATGTTGAAGGTACTTGTGATCGGAGCCTTGGCCACGGTACTAATATGGGGGCATGTGGATGATTTTCCTCGAATGATGACCATCCCCTTGCCCAACGCAATTGAGTTGGCTGCTGCTTTTGCACTGCGCGATGCGTTAATTCTTACCCTTGTTTTTGCTGTGGCGGTATCGGTGGATGCGCCCTACCAAGTGTTTCGCTATTTGAAGCAGTTGCGAATGAATATCGAGGAAATTCGGCGCGAGCAAAAAGAAACCGACGGCGATCCGCATGTAAAGGCTCGTGTGCGCCAAATTCAACGGGAAATGTCTCGTAAGCGAATGATGGCTGCTGTGCCCATGGCCGATGTGATCGTGACTAACCCTACGCACTATGCGGTGGCGCTTGCATACAGAGACGGGGGTGGCGCGCCGAGGGTGCTTGCCAAAGGCGTAGATTTGATCGCCCTCCAAATACGAGAATTGGCGGCGCAACATGGCATTGCGCAAATTGAAGTACCAGCGCTTGCCCGGGCGCTATACAAACATGTGGACATTGAGCGAGAGATACCCCCTTCCCTGTACGGCGCAGTAGCTAAATTGTTGGCCTACTTGTTCACCATGGAGAAGGGGCAAATTGATGAGTCGGTGTTCCCCTCTGAGCAGGATATTCCCCCGGGTATGGACCCAGGTCCATCTTAAGCAGCTAGGGATTTGGAACTTTTGGTGGCGTTGCACTGTTGTCCCAGATTGGAATCGTAAACAGGTCATAAAAAGCCTGTTCGAAAAAAGCCACAAAAAAGGGAAGCGACAACCAAATAAGCGTAATCGCAGCCAGGATGGTGATAGAGAAGCCCACGGAAATGATGTTGAATTGTGGTGCTGCACGCGAGAGTAGGCCCAAAGCAAT
Source organism: Limnobacter sp. (assembly GCF_964228395.1). GTDB lineage: Bacteria > Pseudomonadota > Gammaproteobacteria > Burkholderiales > Burkholderiaceae_B > Limnobacter. The sequence continues at coordinate 44,432 of NZ_CAXQZX010000150.1, read as the reverse complement.
ATTCACTGACAAGATACAAGCCATTACAGGCAGACTAAGTTGCATGGCAATTTGAAATAGCAACAAACCGGATTGGGCAATTTTCAGAGGGCTCAAAAAAGTGAAGTCGGTCGAAATGGGTACAACCCTGAAGCTGTGCAAAATCCCGTCAATGGCCATGAGGTGACCATTCATACTCAAAAATACAAGCGTTGCCATGATGTTGAAAAATGCTCCAATCATGGGGGAAGCTGTGTTTTTTTGCGGGTCGATGAACATCGCAAAGGCCAGTCCCATTTGTAGGCCAATAAAATCGCCCGCCACTTCCATCGCGGCAAACACTATGCGCATAAAGAATCCGAGCGACGCTCCCACCAGCACCTGTTGAGCAACCAAGGCGAGTAGTGGGTCGTTGGGATTGAACTGCGTCACCGGCGACCCCGCTACCAAATAGGCTAACACCACGGCCAAGCCAATGCGAATGCGACGGCTCACGGAACGGGCGTCAAACAAAGGGGCAGTAGCCAGCAAGGCGCCAATCCGAATGAAGGGTAGCATCCACTGCAACATCCATTGGTTAAGCCAGGCCGAATCGATTTCGAACATAGGTGCGCGACGATTTTAGCCAATCATGCCAGGGATGGACTGAATCAGTCGTCGCGAGTAGTCCACCAGGGTGCTAAGCATCCATGGCCCCAAAGCCAACAAACAGAAAAAGATTGCTAGTACTTTGGGAATAAACGACAACGTCATCTCGTTGATTTGAGTGGCCGCCTGAACAATTGAAACCAATAAGCCAATCACGAGCGCAATTATTAATAAGGGGCCAGCCACGAGTAGCATTGTCCAAAGGGCATCTTGACCTAAATTTAGAACCACTTGTGCATTCATTGAATTGCCCGCTTGATTTGCCATCGTCTTGGAGTATTTTCTCAGCCAGGGCTTTTGCGTTGTGTAAACGAAATGCACTGATTTGATGACATATTTTTCTGTCCGCACGATGATACGTTTGCTAAATTGAAAGGAAGCAAACTCGGCGGATTCTTTATGTACGGAGCCAAAGCATACAAGTCGGTAGACCTTAATACCGCAGTCATATCGGCTTCTCCGCACGCACTAATCACGATGTTGATGGATGAGGCGATCAAGCGCATGCGTTTGGCGAGAATTCACATGGAGGAGCGCCAGTTTGCCGAGAAGGGCAAATGCATCGGTAAAGCGATTCAGATCATACAAGATGGGTTGTTGGCCGCTTTAAACATGGAGCTAGGCGGGGAAATCGCCCTCCGTTTGAAGGGAATCTATGAGTACATCACCCAGCAATTGGTGTTGGCGTCGGCTCGCAACGATGATGCCTTAATTCAATTGTGTATCGAGCTACTCTCAGAAGTAAGGGCTGGTTGGGTGGACATTGCGCAGGAGGGGTGATGGCTCAGTTCAGAACCGAACCCCAAAGTAGCCTCTGCGTTGGATTGTATGCCTCAATTGCCGAGCAATCTGCACGCGTGTTGAAGTGCGCTCAGCAAAGCCAATGGGAGCAGTTTGTTGTCGAGGAATCAGAATTGGCCCGGCTGATCGGTGCTCTGGATGGCATTGACGAAGCCCTGGATGCGCTATCTGAAGGCGACGTGCTATTGCGCACGGTGTACCTTCGACAGATCATGGATGACAACGCCAAAACACATTTGTTGGTGTTGGAGCGCACCCAGGAGCTTGAAAGGTCCTTGACGCTGCAGAGCAACAGCCAAAAGCTGGAGCGCGGCTACGGTGGTGGGGCCTTTGAAGACTGAGGGCCTGCCGAGCCCATTGATCCAGCAGCGCACCCAAACCTTGTTTTCGAATTCGATCGGACAGGTTCAGGGAGCCGTGTCGGCTCGCATGACTGATGAATTTCAGCAACAGCGTCTGCAGGGACGAGCTCTGACTGGTCAGTTCATGGGTTTTGACCCGAATGGTTTGGCCAAATTGAAAGTTGGCAATGTGGTTGTGCGGCTTTTGCTTGAGGTGGGAACCAAGCCTCCGGCAATCGGTGCCAGCATGGTGGTAAATATTACGGGCCGGCAGCCTACCCTTAAGTATGAATCGTCCTCACCGGCGAATCACCCGCACCTTGAAGTGTTTGATGAAGTCTTGTCGCGTCGAATCGCGCAGGGCGATATCGAAAGCGCGGAGGATGCGCCACATTGGCCACTAAGCAAGCATTTCCTTCATGACCGTGAGGTGGATGTACTATCGCAAGTTAGCAAAGATGGAGTCTTGCTTGGTAAGGTCAGCCAAACGTTTAATCCAAGGGAAGGAGTAAAGCTGGAGTTGATGGCCACGCAATTGGGATTGCTTAGTCGTGTGGGTACAGGTGGGGCGAACCAAGCGGCGTTGGATGTTGATCCGCGCAAGTTGCACCCGTTGTTGGATGCTTTGGGCATGCAAGCCCCCGATGTCCAGTCCTTTCAATCCAAGATCCAAACGCTTGCCGATTTGTTACGCCAGGCCATTGAGCGCAGCGGCTTGTTTTACGAATCACATATCAAACGTTGGCGCGCTGGGCAGTACCCGATGGAACTCCTTCAAGAGGAGCCCCAAAGTGATTGGGAGCCCGCTGCGGTGCTGCGTGCCCAATTTGACGGTCTGGTGCCAGAGCAGACCAAGTCTGCATTGATGGCGAACTTACAACTGAACCTGCTGCACAACCATAAATTTGCGGTGGTATTCCCTGGCTTGTATGGCGAGATGGTGCACCTTGACATCGAGCTTGGTCGGTCCAAGCGAGAATCCTCGGAGCAGCAATCGGAGGGGCGACCTCATCATGATGAAATCATACAAGGCATCCATTTCAATTTGAAAGTTACCTTGCCCAACTTGGGGCGCGTACATGCACATTACCGGATGTGGGCAGAATCTGGTTTGCTAGAGCTAACGGTGGAGGCGCATGCAGTTACTTGGGTTAAAGAAGAGCTCTCCAAGTTAACCGGGGTTTTGAGGGCTGCCCGCATTTCTGTAAAAACCTTTTGTGGCGAAAACCCATAAAAACCCCTCGTTTCTTTGCCCAAAAGTAAAGCGGAAGTCAACACAATGAATCCAATTTGTGGATTTTGTGCACCCTATGTCAGAACTTCAAACCGTGAATGCGCAAGGCGCAGCCCTGGCCAATGCTCCTGGTCTTACCGCATCGGCGGTACCAGGCGCTGCTGCTGCGCCGTGGTCGGCTGATGAGCTTTTCAAGGGGTTGAAGGGGCTAGACCCAAAAAAACGCTTGATCTTGCTAATTGCATTGCCTTTGCTATTGGGGCTACTGGTGGCCGCTGCCTTGTGGAGTGCCCGACCTGATTACAAGGTCTTGTTCTCTAGTGTGAATGAAACCGATGGAGGCGCCATCATCAATTCACTGAAGCAAATGGGCGTGCCCTACCAGTACAGTGAAGGTGGTGGTGCCATTCTGGTTCCATCTGACAAAGTGTACGAAACCCGTTTGCAATTGGCCAGCCAGGGGCTTCCCAAGGGAAGTGTGGTTGGGTTCGAGTTGTTTGAGAATCAGAAAATGGGTGTGACGCAGTTTCAGGAACAAGTGAACTTTCAGCGGGGCTTGGAGGGTGAGCTGGTCCGATCCATTCAATCTCTCGATGCTGTACAGTCTGCTCGAGTGCATTTGGCGCTTCCAAAAAACAGCGTATTTCTGCGAGAGCAGCAAACCCCCACGGCTTCGATTGTAGTTAACCTGTTGAGAGGTCGCTATTTAAGTCGTGAGCAGGTTGATGGGATTGTCCATTTAGTGGCATCAAGCGTGCCACAACTTAATCCTAGGAGTGTCAGCATCGTCGATCAAACGGGAGCCTTGTTGACTCAAAATGCCAAACCCAACGATCCAGCCACTTTGACAGCCGATCAAATGCTCAAAGTTCAAAAAATTGAAGACACTTTAAACAAGCGTGTGATGGATCTATTACTGCCGATTGTGGGTGAGGGCAACGTTAGAGCCAGTGTGACTGCAAAGGTGAACTTTCAGGAGGTAGAGCGTTCTGCCGAAACTTACAAGCCCAACAACGAAAGTGGTAATGCGAGTATCCGAAGTCAGCAGCAGGCCGAGAACAAAGAGGGTGCAAATGCCAATCCAAGCGGTGTGCCTGGGATGATTTCCAACACTCCCGGTGAAACGGAGGCTCGAATTGGCGCGCCACCGAATGCTGGTAATCCGGCGAACCCTGCTCAGGTTGGTGGTCTGCAAAGCCGCGAGTCGTTGATCAACTACGAGGTTGACCGAGAGGTGATAAGAACAAAATCCAATCAGGTCGATATTGCGCAACTAAATGCAGCTGTTCTGTTGAATCATAAAACCATCACCAACAGTCGGGGGGAGGCGCGTGAAGTGCCTTTTACGCCAGCTGAGATGGCCTCGATCGAGAAAATGGTCAGTGATGCCTTGGGCATCGACACAGCGAGGGGTGACACTCTTTCTGTTGTAAATCAGAACTTTGTGAGCCCCCCGGTGGAAGAAGAGTTGACCGCAGATCCTTTAGTGTGGCAGGAGCTTTTAAGGTCTTCCATGGTGCCAGTGTTATTGGCTGTGGTTGCCTTGGCTTTGATATTTGGTTTGCTCCGACCCATGCTGAGGCCAGCGCAAACTATGCCTGCCGAAACTTTGCAAGTTGCGGCTGATCCTTTGATGCAGAAGGAGGACGACACTTGGCCCGAGCCAGTGGTATTACAGCGCAGGCCTGAAATGCCACCCTTGGTGATTCAAAGCAGCGACAACCGCCAGGTCGAGGAAGTGCAAAGGGTAGTGCGCCAGAATCCGGAATTGGCAGCGAATATAGTGAAGCAATGGATAGGCGACTGATGTGAGCGGAGCGGTTCAATATGGCTGAAAATGCAGCTCCACAGGCTGAGCAAATGACCACCGGTGCGCAACAGGGTGGTGCCACCGTGGTTCACTCGCGTCCTGAGGATGGCCTAGATAAGGCGGCAATTTTTATGTTGACCCTTGGCGCCGATGACGCGGCCGAAGTGCTGAAGTTTTTCGGCCCACGTGACGTTAACCGATTGCTGACCCGGATGACTGCCTTAAAGGATGTGAAACAAGATCGGGTAGACTCGGTGACCCGCGAGTTTCTTGAAGTCACACTGGATCAGAGTGCTATTGGCACTTCGTCGGATCAATATATTCGGACCATGCTGACCAAGGCATTGGGCGAGGAGCGCGCAGGCTTTTTGGCGGATCGGATCCTACAGTCCGGTGATACTTCGGGCATCGAAAGCTTAAAGTGGGTTGATGCATCTAGCGTCGCCGAATTGATCAAAAATGAACACCCGCAGATCATCGCCACGATACTGGTCCATTTAGAGCGCGACCATGCGGCAGCAATCTTAAATGAGTTCCCAGATAAGGTTCGCAAAGACGTTACCATCCGAATTTCTACCCTTCATGGGGTGCAGCCCAATGCATTACGTGAGCTCAACGAGGTGCTGTCCAAGGCCTTAGCGGGTGGAGAAAAGGTAAAGAAGTCTACTTTGGGCGGCACCAAAACTGCGGCGGAAATTCTGAATTATGTGGGTACGGCCAATGAACAGGCCGTGTTGGAATCCATCCGAGAATACGATGATCAACTGGCCCAAAAAATTCAGGATGAGATGTTCGTATTCGACAATTTGATGGAGCTGGACAATCGTAGCCTGCAATTGGCCTTGCGCGAGGTTGACAATGCAGTGTTGGTCATTGCATTGAAGGGTGCACCCGAAGCCTTTAAGGAGCGCATCTTCCAGAATATGAGCACACGTGCTTCGGAGGCTGTACGCGATGAACTGTTGAATAAGGGACCGGTTCGAATCTCGGATGTGGATGCTGCCCAAAAGGAGATCTTGAGAATTGTTCGCCGAATGGCCGACGACGGATTGATTGCACTTGGTGGCTCTGGGGAGGATGCGTTTGTCTAATTCACGTGTGATGCGTGGCCTGGATGAGGCCCTGCCATGGAAAAATCTTGCCCCCGATAGTCAAAGCCCGATGGGTGATTTGCTAGCCCACCGCGATATGATTCGGCGCCGGGAAGAGGAGATCTTAAAGAAGGCACAAGCGCTTCGCCAGAGAGAGGCTGAGGTAGACCAACAGGTCAAGGCCAGCCGAGAGTCTGCTTGGGAAGAAGGACACCGCGAAGGTTACAACGCTGGGTTGATGCAGGCCAATGAAGAAGCTCAACGTTTGGCCGAAGTGTGCGTGCGCTTGCAAGAGGAGCTGAATCTGGTGCAGCATCAGTTGGCTGACAAGGTGATGCGACTGGTGGTCACGGCCTGCAGGCAAGTTGTACAGGATCATACGCTTCAATGCCCTCAATCTGTGACGCAATTGTTAAAGCAGGCGATTGCATCCATTAGTGCAGATGTGGTTTACATCACCGTGGCCGCATCGCCCGCCACAGTGGCCGTGTTTAATAAGCATCTTTCTGCCCTGGGGCCTCTTTCGACGCAGGTTCAGCAATCCGTTGCTGTCACATTCAAATCAGATGATCGCCTAGCCGATGGGGGATTCATGGTGTTCCACACCGCTGGACAAATGGACTACTCCATTGAAATGCGGTGGAAGCAGGTCATGTCCACTTTCACGGATGGCAGCGAAGATCTTCACTACAATGCCAGCCGCACTTCAAGTTAGGTCAGTGCTTGGGCAGTGGCTTGACGACTGCACAAAGCAGGTTTGCCATGCCGACAAAGTAGTGGTGTCTGGCCGATTGGTTAGAGTCTCTGGTCTGGTTGTTCAGGCCTCTGGCCTGGAATTGGCGTTAGGCGTGCTTTGCCATATTCACCACGGTGAACGTATCACTGAAGCTGAGGTCGTTGGATTTGCCGATGGTTACACTTACCTCATGCCATTGGGGGATACGGCAGGCTTGAGACCTGGCTTGCGGATTGTGCCTCAAGCAGCCCAGTGGCAGGTTCCGCGGCTTGGGGTGCCCCTTCCGGTGTACGAGCTTGACCAGCAGCACAGCAAACACTTGCCCGTTGGCGACGGTTTGCTTGGTCGAGTTCTGGATGCCAACGCTCGCCCACTAGATGGGCTAGGTCCTTTGACATATACCCGACGTAACCCGCTCACGGTACCGCCCACCAACCCCATTGAGCGTGTCCCCGTGCGCACGCAGATTGATGTCGGAGTTCGGGCCATCAATGCCTTACTCACTGTGGGCAAGGGGCAGCGTCTGGGTTTGTTCGCGGGTTCGGGGGTGGGCAAGTCGGTGCTGTTGGGTATGATGGCCCGATTCACCTCAGCCAGTCGAATTGTTGTCGGTTTGATTGGTGAGCGAGGGCGGGAGGTGAAAGAATTTATTGAGGATATCCTGGGAGAAGAGGGCATGGCGCGGGCGGTGGTGGTCGCGGCCCCTGCGGACAGTTCCGCTTTGTCGCGCCTGCAGGGTGCGGCGTATGCAAGCACCTTGGCGGAATATTTTCGTGACCAGGGGCACGACGTGATGCTTATCATGGACTCCCTGACACGGTATGCCCAAGCTCAACGCGAACTTGCCCTAGCCATCGGTGAGGCGCCGGCCACCAAGGGATATCCACCGAGTGTATTTGCAAAATTACCTGCATTGGTTGAGCGTGCGGGCAACTCTGCAAGCTCTGGCGGCTCAATCACGGCGTTTTACACCGTGTTGTCTGAAGGAGATGATCAGCAGGACCCCATTGCCGATGCTGCGCGCGCCATCTTGGATGGGCACTTCGTCCTGTCACGCAAGCTCGCAGATCAGGGTCATTACCCCGCAATCGATATTGAGCAGTCCATTTCCAGGGTTATGCACAATGTGTCCTCGGCAAGCCACATGGAATCAGCACGCTTGTTCAAAGGGCTTTACAGCAGATATCAGTCCAATCAGGACTTGATTTCGATCGGCGCTTACTCCCGCGGCGCAGACCCCGTTGCCGACCGGGCGATTGATCTTCACCCAGCCATGATGGCCTTTTTGCAGCAGGACATGAATATCCCTTGCGACATGCAACAAAGCCTCAATGCCTTGGCAGAAGTGTTTGGGCATGGCGAAGCTGGGCAGCTCGACTAAAAATACCGTATTTTCGGCGTGTTTCTTTCTACGCAGCGTTGGTATCAGGTTTCACACTGCCAACAGGAGTATGGAGGACGCATGTCGAACGCATTGGTGTTGTTGAAAGACCGGATTGGAATTCAGGTGAGCGAACTTGAAACGCATATGGCCTTGATTCAGGGCAATATTGTGAAAGGTCAGCGTAGCATCGATATGCTCACCGACTATATCCGCCAATACAGCGAAAAACTTGTCACGATGCGACCAGAGGTCCCCATTCATGATGAGTTACTGCCCTTGATCAATGGAATAGAGCTTCGTGCTCACAACACTTTTGCTGCTCGTTTGATGACCGCCTTAACGGCACAGGTTCAGCAAAATGAGCAAAACCAGAGGTACTTGGCGCGTGCGATGGAAAATTTGCAAGTGCTAAAAACCCGCCACAAGGCTCTAGAACATGTGCTGGAAAAACGCATGCAGATGCGCCGCTTGCAGGAGACGCGTAGGGAGCAAAAGGAAACCGATGAAATGGCCAATTCACGGCATGTTCGGCTGGTTCGGGGCAAGACCATGGTAGGGGGTGTGCGATGAGTGTCCCTCAGGCCACCTTGAACGACACCCTAAAGGGTTGGCTGGACACGAGCCGTATCAAAGCCCTGGGCGCTCCCTTGTTCATCTTGCTGGTGTTGGCCATGATGGTATTGCCTCTACCCGCAGCAGCTTTGGATGTGCTTTTTACATTCAATATTGCCTTGTCGATGGTGGTGTTGGTCGCTGCGTTGTATACCAAAAAGCCGCTGGACTTTAGCGCGTTTCCCACAGTGCTGCTGGTTACTACACTATTGCGGCTTAGTTTGAACGTGGCCTCAACTCGCGTGGTGTTGCTCAACGGTCACGAGGGAAGCGATGCCGCCGGTAAGGTGATTGAAGCGTTCGGTCACTTTTTGATTGGGGGCAATTTGGCGGTCGGGATTATTGTTTTTGTGATCTTGATGGTGATTAATTTTGTGGTCATCACCAAGGGTGCTGGTCGCATCGCAGAGGTGTCTGCCCGATTTACTTTGGATGCCATGCCAGGCAAACAAATGGCCATTGATGCCGATTTGAATGCAGGGTTGATTAGTGAGTCTGAAGCCAAAAAGCGGCGACAAGAAATCGGGCAGGAAGCCGAGTTCTACGGGTCAATGGATGGTGCGTCTAAATTTGTGCGTGGCGATGCGGTTGCTGGTGTGCTGATTCTGATTATCAACATCGTGGGTGGTCTCGCTGTAGGTATGATGCAGTACGACCTTAGCTTTTCCAGCGCTGGTCAAAAATATGTGTTACTCGCCATTGGCGATGGTTTGGTGGCCCAGGTGCCCGCGTTGTTGATCTCCGTGGCGGCGGGGTTGGTGGTCGCTCGGGTTGGCAATGGGCAAGACATCGGCAGCCAAATGGCTTCGCAACTGGCCCAGTCGCCCCAAGTATTCGCCATGTGTGCTGGCGTATTGCTGATGTTAGGGATGATCCCCGGCATGCCCAATCTGCCTTTTTTGCTTATTGGTGCGGGCATGGCTGCCATGGCCTTTCAGATGCACAAGAAAGCGACCCAACCGACGCCTAATGAGCCATCCAGTTCTGCCCTTGATCAAGCCACTCGCGAGGTGGCAGAGGCCAGCTGGGATGATATCAAGCCGATTGAAACCTTGGCATTGGAGATTGGCTATCGCCTAATTCCGTTGGTCGATCGGGGGCCAGACAGCGATCTGTTAAAGCGCATAAAGGCAGTACGTAAAAAATTCACTCAGGAAATGGGGTTTCTTCCGCCGCCTATTCATGTGCGTGACAACCTCGATTTGCCCCCCAATTCTTATCGGTTGCTCATAAAAGGGGTCGTCGTGGCGCAAGCAGAGGTCGAGCCAGGCGAATTTTTGGCCATTGACCCCGGTGAGGTTGTTCTAAAGCTGCCTGGGCCTCAAACCACAGATCCCACATTTGGAATGCCTGCTTACTGGATTGAGGCCGGTCATCATGAACGCGCTTTGGCTGGTGGATACACCGTTGTGGATTGCGCGACGGTGATGGCCACCCACGTATCGCATGTTCTGGGTAACCATGCAGCAAAACTGATTGGACGATTGGAATGCCAACAATTGTTGGAACATTTTGGAAAAATGTATCCCAAGATGGCCGAGGAACTGATTCCAAAAATGATTTCAATGTCGGTCTTCCAGCGTGTGTTACATAACCTGTTGGATGATCGTGTCAGCATTCGCGACCTTCGTACTGTGATTGAGTCTTTGCTGGACTATGCACCGCGCACCCAAGATCCTTCCGAGTTAACCAGTGTGGTTCGCATTGCTTTATCTAGTGCGATTGTGCAGGGTTTGGGCCAGGGCGACCGGGAATTGCAAGTGTTGGTGTTCGATCCAAAACTCGAGAATATGATCATCACTTCCAACCAGGGGCAAGCGCCTGCTGACGTGGCCATCGAGCCGAATTTGGCCAATTCGATGGTGAACAAGGTGACTCAGGAAGCCCAAAAACTACTAGGCCTCGGGCAAACGCCAGTGCTACTTGTGCAGGATTTTTTGAGGCCTGCACTGGCGGCATTGCTGCGCAGAGCGGTTCCCGGCCTGATTGTGATTTGCCACAGTGAAGTGCCCGAAAGTAAAAAAATTGCCGTGTTGTCGGTGATTAAGTAAGAGAGGTTGACCGTGTTGCTTAAACGAACTGCTCCAACCTCGGCTGAGGCCATGAAAATGATTGCCGAAGAATTTGGCAACGAGGTTGTGATTGTATCCACCAAACAAGTGGCCCATGGCATCGAAATCGTGTTTGCGTGCGCTCAAAACACGCTGGAAAAAGCGCGTGAGGCGCAGCCACCCCGCCCAGAGCAGGCCCAGGCCAGCCGCGCCCCATTGGGTCAAGCGGTCGCAGCACCCAACACCGAGGCCTTGGCACGTGAAATTGAACAACTCAAGGCCTTGGTTCAGCAGCAATTTAGCCAAATGAGCTGGCAAAGTTGGGCAAGTGGCGACCCCATGCGTGGCCAGTTGTGGCAAGACCTTCAGGATTTGGGTTTTTCGCCCATGGTGGGTAGGACCTTGGTCGATTCAATCCCGCAGGGCCTAAATCACAGCCAGGCGAGTGCGTGGGTCATCGAGGCCATCACTTCCAAACTGACTGCTCTTCAGCCTGAAGTGGAAATGGTTCAAAAAGGCGGCGTGTATGCGGTTGTTGGTCCCACAGGAAGCGGCAAAACCACCACGATCGCAAAAATTGCTGCGCGCTGCATGGCCTTAAAAGGACGCAACTCAGTTGCACTGATTACCACTGACACGTATCGGATATGCGCAATTGACCAACTTAGAACCTATGGAAAAGTCATTGGCGTGCCCGTGCATGTTGCCCTACATTCTGGTGAGCTGGAGGCGCATCTGCAGGCGGTGAAGGGCAAGCACTTGGTACTAATCGACACCATGGGCTTGTCACCCCGGGATGTGCAGGTTACCGAGCAAATTGGGCTTCTGGATCACAATGAAATTCACAAGCTGTTGGTGATGAATGTGGCTTCACAGCCACGCGCTTTGGCCGAAATGGCAGATCGTTTTAGAGGCAATGGTTTTTACGGCGCCTGTCTCACCAAACTGGATGAGTGCTCTACGATTGCAGGCACTATTGACCTGGCACTGCGTGAGAATCTCAATCTGATGTACATGTCGACCGGGCAAAAGGTGCCTGAAGATTTGTTCTTGGCCGACCCTCAGTTTTTGGTCCAACGCGCCATGCGTCGCCAATATGATGCGGCGTATGCCCGAACGGAAGAGGAATTAAATTGGCTGCGCTACGGTGTGGCCAACGATGTGGTACGCAGCGATGTTCGACGCACTTGAAAAGGCCGCGCTGCTAGAGCGGCATGTGCCATTGGTCCAGCAAATCGCGCGTCAAATTCAACACAAGCTCACTGCCAATGTGGAGCTCGATGACCTCATTCAGGTGGGAATGATTGGTCTAATGGACGCTTTGCAGCGTTACACACACGGTGAGGCCTCTTTTGAGGCCTACGCGCATTACCGCATTCGTGGCGCCATTATGGACGACTTACGTGAGAAAGACGATTTGCCGCGCGCCATGCGGCAGATGAAAAAAAGAGTTGAACAGTGTGTGAATAAGTTGACCCATGCCCTTGGAAGGAATCCCAGTGATGGCGAATGTGCTGCTGCTTTGGGAGTTGATTTGACCACTTTTCAGGGCTTTTGTGCTGAATATGAAAATTTACAGGTATTTTCAATCGAGGATCTTGGTGAGTCGGATTCTCCAAGCAATGATATTTTAGACCGCATGCTTCACAACCCTCATGGTCTTGACGAACAAGAGCACAAGGCGCAGCAGCAGGAAGAGATGTTAAAACTGCTCGAGCAACTGTCTGATCGCGAGCAGATGGTACTTCGTTTATATTTTGAGCAAGAGATGACTTTCAAAGAAATTGGTAGTCTGATGGGGGTTAATGAAAGCCGCGCCTATCAGATGCATGCCAACGCCATCGCTAGCCTAAAGGATCGGGCTGCCCAGCTACCGTCTCGTTGAAACCTCCTCCAAATAGCCGCGCGAAACCCCCGCTTTTCCAGCCTTTGAAACAAGACGGTCTGGGTAATATGAGATGGTCAACCCTTGACCTGATCAATTGTTACCATGAACACAATCCAAACGGAAGTCAATGCCGAGTTTTTCAGACGACTGGAAGAAGCCGCCCGTCAAACATTGATATCGGGTAACTACGAGAAGAACTCATTGATCAACCCTGCCACGGTGCTGATGTTACTCAATGAGCTCCAGCGCAGCAGAGATGCCTATGTAAGGTCAGCCACTGAAGGCGAATACCCTCAAGGCTACCGGGATGGCTGGATTGACGCTAGGCTAAGCCCCCCCAGAGACTGCAAACCAGTGGCCTGGGCAATTGTTCAATCTGGGGAACATTTGGTGAAGGTGTACAGTGAGCCTCCACGGAATGTACCTACTGGAGCGCAGTGTCGACCCCTGTACATGCAACCTCAAACCTCGCAGTCATCAACCTCGGCAAAATAGCGCTGGTAGTGTTTACTGTCCAAGTTTACCTTTGGTCCTGGGCGACTTTGAATGTCACATAGGCTGCACACAAAACGACCTGCTATATCGTAGGGGTCCACTACAAAACTGCCATCGCAAACAGTGCACTGAACCGTGCGAAGCACGCCGCTTGCCACATGACGGTGCAGGCTCCAGGCGCGGGTGATACTCAGTAAAGGGGGGTTATCGATGGCTTGCACGGTATTTAGGTAAAGCGTGTACGCTGCGATCAGATGATCGACTCGGTTGAGGGTCGGATTATTCTGCTCAACGTGCCGGTGAATGCTCACAAAAAGGCTGGCATGTGCATTCGACGCACGAAATAAAAACCAATCCGTCGAGAACGGGAGTGGCCCTTTTTGAGGCGCTTCACCCTTGACTTCGCGGTATATAGAAAGACAGCGATCGCGAGATAGGCCCGGAAACTCGCTTTGTATGACTTGCAAGCGAGCGCCTAGTTCCACCAGACGTTTGGCCTTGTGGACGCAGCATGCATCGTCAATTACGCTTTTTTTTTGGTTCATCGCTGCCCGGCCAAAGCTGTCCGGCGCGATGGTCTAAAACTTAATATGCTGGCATGCAAACCAGCCAGGCGAGGGTCGGCATGCGCCTGTGTGGCTGTGTTAAGCAGAAGGAGGTCGTCATAGCGCAGCGTACAAAGCGATACCGAGGTACTCGCTAGTTGAAGAAGTTCTGTGGTGCCCATTTGTAGTAACCGCTCGGCAATGTCTTCGCTCAGGCCCAATTGGGTCTTCGCAGTGGTTCGATCGGCATGCAACATTTTTTGTGCAAGCAAAAGAAAATTCAAATTCAAGTCTCGCAAGTCGCTCAACATGCGTTCCCCAGCTTGTTTACCCATGGCAATTGAAGTCATGGCATCTCCCGTGTCAATACACACACCTTGTAGTGCGTGAGCTTTCGTCTTAGAATTGGCGCATTGGGTTGTGGAAAATCCATTGGCTTTTTCTTCAAACGTTCCAGACCAGTGTAAAAATTGAGGAACGTTCTGATGGGAAAGAAAACCGCAATATTTGGAGCATTTCTCCTGCTAGCCATTGCTTTGGCTGGCACTGCCTTTGGTTGGCAGTATTACCGAGCTCTCCAGTTTCAAAAGTCATTTCAGCATTGGGCTGAACGCTCACATATTGAATTGGGCCATTGGCGTTTCGGCATGGGAGATCTTCAGCAGTTGGTGAGGTTCCCCAATGCGCAAGGGCAATTTCGTTTAAATATTCAGAACCGCTGCACAGGTTTATTGATCGACTTGGGTGTGGTGAAGTACAACATGCCGCACCTGCCTTTTTCGGTCAATACCGGCGTGTTTGAATGGTTTCCTGCCGCTTGGGAGGACCCTAAACCGATGTTGCAGCTTACTGCGGTTTTTGAGAACCAGGGGCTCGTGCTTTCTCTGCGCAGTAATGATTGGTTGCAAACGATTTCACTGAGGCCCGAGTTTACGCTTCAGGTGCAGCCAAATCGATGGGATATCTTGTTCAAATCTGATCTCATAAGATTTGCAGATGTTACAGCCACCCCAGATGACCTCCTGATTCGCGAGCTAGAGTTAAAGCTCAAGATAGACCACCTCGATCCCATTGAATCAAGTTTAAACATTAAAACAGCACAGTTCAGCATTGGTGAATACAGCGTTGGCCAGTCCAGCCTGCAGGTGTTAGCCGACTCCGAGGAGACGGGCCAAATACTGTGGACTGCTGAAGGGCAAAGTGATGCAGTGACCTTCGGGGATTGGCGCTTGGGTAACGCTATCTTGCGCGGCGAGCTCTATGTTGGCGACACCACCGCAGCCCTTGATATTCTGGACTCTGCGGTACAAAGCTGCGGTGGCTTTGCAACAGCCAAAAGTCACGAGTTTAAAATTCAATCCGCATACAACAGTCTCATCAATACAGGTCTAAACGCCAGCTTAAGTCTGCAAGGCGATTTGCATGGCAGCAAGCCTTTGGCGCAGTGGAATAGCAAAACCAAGGTTCAAATGAATCCACAAATCGATTTCAACACTGGGCAAATTCATTTGGCGCGTTCCATCGAGATTCAGCATGAAAGTGACATCCCCTTTAACCGTGTTGGAAAAAAGCAGCGTGACCAGGCAATGGCCAGTGGGTTTTTTTCAGAGTTGGAGTTGATGGGGAGATATCAGGCCAAGTGGACCAAGAATGCCTTGATGTTGCACAACCATTGGAGCCAATTGGCTCGCCAACATTCACGTGGCGACGACAGCACTGCCGCTGTCTGGGCCCAAGGTTTAAAAACCGCCCTCACCGATTGGGAGCAGGCCTTGTATCTGCGTGAGTTTGCATTGAGTCAGGCCGTCGAGCCGACTCCCAGGGTGAATTTTGAAGGTTTGCAGGGGGTTCGCATCGATGCGCAGGGAGGGGTGCGCAAGCTGTTGGTGGTGCCTTAAGGGTTTTTAAATAGAAAACAGTGGAATTGCCCCTGTTTCAGTTTGCGCAAATACACAAGGCCAGCCGGATAATCAATAAAAACATTTGGGAAGCAAGCCCATGAAAGTGATCATCAGTTTTGTAGTGGCCAGCCTAAGCATTTTTGGGGGGTATGCATTGGCCGGCGGTCAAATGTATTTGCTCATGCAACCTGCCGAATACCTCATCATTGTGGGCGGTGCTGCTGCGGCGTTTTACCTGGGGACGGGGAGTAAAACCATGAGCCTAATTCGTCGGACGCTAAAAAACAGCTTTCGGCGCGAGTCCCAGACCGATGATTACTTACAGGTGATGGGTTTGTTGCATGATCTTCTGACCAAGCTCAGTCGTGAGGGCATGATCGCGGTAGAGGCTGACATTGAGCGGCCAGAGAGCAGCCCCCTGTTTGACCGTTATCCCAGTGTGATGCAGGACCGAGCCACCTTGGAGTTCATTACCGACTACCTTCGCATGATGGTTACCTCCAAGTTGACTGGTTCACAAATTCAGAATGCGATGGATGATGAAATCAACACCCGCCGCAAAGAGAACGACAAAGCCAGTGGTGCGCTTTATCGTACGGCCGATGCCTTACCTGCGTTTGGAATCATGGCAGCGGTGATGGGGGTGGTGCATGTGATGGGCTCGGTAGGGCAGGTGAGCAATGCCGAGCTGGGTGTCATGATTGGCAGCGCCCTGGTGGGTACTTTTGTGGGTGTTCTATTTGCCTATGCCTATGTAGGACCTCTGGCTCAGTTTGTCGAAAACCGACTCAGCGAAAACATAAAAAAACTTGAATGTATCCAAGCGATTTTGGTGGCACATATTGGTCACGGGTTTTCGCCAGCGCTGGCCGTTGAGTTTGGTCGTAAAACCCTCTATAGCGGTGTGCGTCCGAGTTTTGACGAGATGGAGGCGCACCTGCGTGGTTTGCGCGGCGCTGGTGTAGGTTCGCAGAGCAACAGTTCTCCTCCCATGGGGCAGAGCAATGTGTTTCAGGCCCGCTAATGTTCTTAAGTAAGTTCCATCCATGAACCGGCCCCACTGCGATGCTCGATAACAACTCCAGCAAACAAGCTCCGGTCGAGATCGTTCGTCGATCTCAGTCCCAAGAAGAGCCCAAGCCCTTCGGTGCATGGAAACTGGCTTACGCCGATTTTGTGACGGCCATGATGGCATTTTTTTTGCTGATGTGGTTATTGTCATCCCCAAAACCTTCAGACCTTGCTGGGCTGGCAGATTACTTTACCCTGAGCAAGCCCGAGGCCGCCAGGGAGAAGGGCCAGTCTTCCTCTCAAAGCGAATCCAAGGTGGAGTTTTCTGGCGGTAAGGTCAAAGAGCAAGATAGCAAGGCTGCTAGCGAGCAAAAGCCCACCAACAATATGCTGGAAATGGCAAGGCAAGAACTGGAAATCCAACGCGAGCGGCAAGAGGCCAAACGCCTAGAGGAGCTGAAAAAGCAAATTCAGGACATGATTAACAAAGACCCGAACACGCGACCGTTTAAAGACCAAATTGTGTTGGATAACAGCGTGGAAGGTTTGTTGATCCAATTGATTGATGGTGGCAAGCGACCCATGTTCGACTCGGGCAGTGCCAACCTGAAGCCCTATGCAGCAGATATCCTGGGCAGATTGACCCAGGTACTCAACCAGGTAGATAACCGTCTCACTGTGACAGGGCACACCGACAGCGTGGCTTTCACTTCCAGAGGCGGCGCTTACACCAATTGGGAGTTGTCCTCGGACCGGGCCAACTCTTCCCGTCGTGAAATGATGAACCAAGGTTTGCCCGAAGAAAAAGTGATTCGCGTGGTTGGCATGGCGTCGTCCAACCCTTTGGTGGAAGACAGCGCTGAGGCTGTAAACCGCCGGATCGAAATTCTGGTCCTGACCCGCAAGGCCGAGGTGGCCTTGTTGAAACGTCGAATACTGGAAGGGCTATGACCACCGAACCACATGAAGATATGAGCTTTTTGGAGTCGATCCCCAGGATCAATAAAATCACAGGTGTGCGCGAGGTTGAGCACCCAGGTCGCAACAGCACCTTTAAGGATTCATTGCCGCTGCAGGGCAGCACTGTCTTGATGTTAGATCGCAGTGCGCCATCCACCAAGCATTTGAAAGATGAGCTTGCTCTGATGGGGGCTACTCAATTTGATGTGGTGCACAACCCCAACGATTTTTTTCGTTATGTATATGACCGCAATTACGACTTTGTGTTCGTAGACTTCAACATTGACGAGCGCCGTAATGGCGTGTTGGTGCTAGAGGAGCTGCGTGCATGCCAGCCAGCGCATTTCAATAGCAGCTTGATTGTGGTCTCTGGGGACAGGTCCTCTAGCGCTCTGGTTGGCATGATGGAATTTGAGCCTGATGCCTTTTTAATCAAACCCTTTTCCGCAGAGGAGTTGTCAAAAAGGGTGATTCGAATTCACGCGCGCCGCATGGTCATGAAGCCGGTAATCAAGGCGCGTGTTTACAAGCAATACGAGGCCGCCCTGGCCTTGTGTGATGAAGTGCTACTGGAATTCCCACACTATGACAGAGAGATATTTCGCCTGAAGGTGGACCTGCTGATGCTGGCCAAGCGCAACAAAGCCGCAGAGGTTTTGTTGAAGGGCTATACGGGCTTGCAGACGCCAGCTTGGATTGACCTTACCCTTGCACGCATCAGCCGGGAGCGGGGCGATCGTGCCGAGGCTGAAAGTTGGCTAAGAAAATCGATCAGCGGCACACCGCATTTTGTACAGGCTCACAACATGCTCGCCGAGTTGCTTGTAGAAAGCGGGCGATGTGAAGAAGCCTTAAGTGTGCTGGAGGGCCTGAACTCTGTGGTGACGCCATCCATACACCGTCTGCGCTTGATGGCTGAGTTGACAGAGCTCCAGGGCTATGAAGATCGCCAGCGCAATTACCTTGCCAAGTTGATTGAACGCACTGTGGGTACTAGCTTGTTATCGCCCAATGATTTTTACCAATTGGCCAAGGCCCACATTGATAACCAGCGTCCTGATGAAGCCTACAAGGTGCTTGGTCGCATGCGCAGCATGGTCGATGCTGTTGAGGCCGAAATGGCCGAGAACCTTCTACTGGTTTATGGTTACTACCTGAACAACGACATTGAGCGCGCGCGCAACGACCTTGAAACCGTGGTGAAGCGACAAATCAGCAAAGGCATACACCTATGCCTGGAGGGGCAGTTGATTTTGATGGGTCTGTGTGCACGATTGGGTTTGGCTAAAAAAGCAGACTCGCTACGTTTGCAGCTGACCAAAAGCACCAACAGCCCTGCCACTCTGTTAAGGGTACAGCGCGCTGTGCAGGCGCCTGCTCAGCCCAGCCCGAAAGGGGAGACAAATTCACGTGGGCGCGCCTTACGCTAGTTGGATGGCTCAGTTGTTTTGTTGCTGGGCCTGAAGGGCACCTAGTCTTTGACTGAGCAGGTTTTGGCTTGCTTGCAGGCTGGCTAGGCTTGCGTCTAAAGCGGTGAATTGCTTGAAAAGACTTTTCTCCAAACGTCCCATCCGCTGATCAAAACGCAAGCGGTCGTCGTCGATGCGACGGATCGCCGCGTTCAGGGAGTCGTTGCGTAAGGCCAAAGGACCACCAGCTTTAATCGTGTCAGCCAAGTAGGAGTCCAGTTTTTTCAACAACCCTTTGGGCTGGCTCGCGCTGCCTGCAAAAAACTCGATGGCTGAATTTGGATCAGCTTGCACTTTGGCATCAAATTTGGCGCTCTGGTCAAACACCATCACGCCTTCTTTGTCGATCTTGAGGCCATAGTCGGCCATGGTCTGTTCAAGCGCCCCTTCAGCCAGTACGCGACGAATACCTTGCTCGACTTGGCCTGGCAGCGCTTCTCTGCCCAGTTTGGCGTCTTTGCCTTGGCTCAACTTTAAGAAGGTGATGGTTTTGTTGTAAGCGCTTACAAAATCGGTAAGGCGGGTTTTAAGTGCTGTGTTGTCAATGCCAAAACTGCCAGTCACCGTGCTGCTGCCCACTTTTTGCGCAGTAAACGTGATGCCACTGATGGTGCTATTGAACTGGTTGCTGGCGCTGCTGAAGGGTTCTCCGTTGATGGTCACAGCAGCATTCTTGGCCTCTTGTGTGCGGAGCATGTCTGGGTTTGATGCTGGAGCGGCAGCATCGAAGGCCAGTACATCCAGCTCGGCAATGCTGGAGGTGATGCTAAACGATTGGGCGGCCCCGGTGTTTTTGCTTTCAATCACCAAGCGACGCTCACTAGTTCCTGCCAGGGTTTCTACACGGGCCTGCACAGACTCTTTCAAGCCTGCTTTGGCGTTGATGGCATCGGCAATCGCAGTGAGGCTGTATTGTCCGCCTGTGCTGGCCACATCCACTGTGAAGTCCGCGCCCGCGTTGTTTAAGGGGTCAAGGTCAAACGTTAGCACCGCATTGGCATTTCCACCATCGACAATGTTGCCATTGGTAAAAGTGGTGCTTTGCACAGCCTGGCGACCGGCCAGTGTGCTGATGTTGAATTCATACGTGCCGATGGTGTTGTTTTGCAGGGTGACATCAAGCACCGTGGGGTCAGAGTTGGTGGTTTTTTGGCTACCCTTGGACAGCTCAGTGAGCTTTTTGCCCGCGTCTTGTAAGTTGGTGAGGTTACTTTTCAATGCACCGAACTGACTAATACGTTCGCGGAATTCTGCTTGCTTTGCTGCTTTTGGGGTAAATTTAGCGCGTTCTAACCGAACCAGTTGGCCCACGATGCCATTGATGTCCAGCCCAGAGCCAAGTCCGCTTGCAGAAATTCCCATGCCTTAAATGTCCTCGCCCAACATGCGGGCCACCACTGCTGAATTAATGTTGGCTTGTGCCTTGATTGCGTTCTCGCGAGACCCTTGCATGGCTTGCCCAAGGGCGGCCATCATTTTCTCCATGCCTTTTCGGTTGTTTAGGTCTTCTGTGGCCTTATTGCTAGCAGTGCTTACCGTGTTAGTGAGATTCTCGAGACGAGTTTGCGCTTTGCTCAGTGCCTCGTTGACCACGCTGATAGCCTCAGCCAATTCTTGCAGGGTGCCGGTGTCGGCTTTGTCTAATCCGCCCTTGGCCACGCGAGCTAACACGGCCACGGCCTCAACCACGTCAGCGAAGCTGGCATTGTCGCTACTGGCCAGTTTGCTTTTGATGTCTTTCAATTCCTGCTGTGCGCGCACGTTGGCGATGTTTTGCAACAAGTCCAACGCCTTGTCGCCGGCCTTTCTAAGCTGCTCGTCCTCTGCACCTTCTAGCACACGCTGTTCAATTTCTTGAAATGCACTATTGGCTGCCTGGAAGATGCTCTGCGCCCCTTGCAGTTCTTTTAAAAACGAACTGGCCGTATTGACCTGTTGTTGCTTTACGCCACTGAGCTGAAGCTGCTCGCTCTGCGCATCGGCACGCGTTGCAGGTGCGACGCCTCCGCCGCGGCCCAATGTGCTGCCCTCGGATGTTTTTGGGGTGATCAGGTTCAAGCTATTTTGGTTCACGGCATATGACCCCGGTGCATTGGTGCTAAAGGGCATTGTTCTTCTCCAAGAGGTAATACGACCAGCCCATCACTGAACTTTACTTTTCTACACCATACCCCCGTAACGCAGTTTTGCCACAAACGAAATCGGGTCAAAACCGAGGTTTTGACCCGAAAAAGCGCGTCTCAATTGAGGGTTACGCCAACAGGATGGCACCCCTGTTTATGTATTTATTAGCCCAGCAGAGACAACACGCTCGATGGCAACTGGTTGGCCTGTGCCAACACAGACGTGCCAGCCTGCTGCAGAATCTGCGCACGGGTGAGGTTTGCAGTTTCTTTGGCAAAGTCAGCGTCAATGATGCGGCCGCGGGCTGCGGACAGGGAAGTGATGCTGGTGTCGAGGTTGCTGATTACCGATTCCAGCCGGTTGATGCCAGCGCCGAGTACTGAACGCTGTGAGCTTACAGACTCGATGAAGGTGTCGAGCTTACCGATGGCGGCGCGGGCGTTGGTACCATCCGCACCGTCAATATCTGCGCCAGACAGGTAAGTCGCTTGGTCAAAGTTACCCCCGCTTACGGCAAGCTGAATTGAAAGGGCACCAAGGGTAATCGATGTGGCCCCGTTGGCTGCCGATACAGTAGGGACATCCAAACCATTGGCCCCGCCCAAGGTGATTGCGTCGATGTCGTTACCAGTGACGGCTACTCCAGTGATCGCGTCTCCAACCACATCGCCATTTCTGTCTAAAAACTCAACTGTGCCCACTTGGTCAGCGGTGCGGGTAACTCGCAAATCAGCGTTTCCGTCACCGTCTAAGTCGTATGTGGCTTTGTCACCGTTGGCTGCCAATACGCCGTTAGCTGGTCCATCCACAACGCCAGCGCCTGCCGCTTTGATTTGAGTCAGAGTGATGGTGTCTGAGGTCGCTTGTCCGATGCCAGCAGCGGATTGGGTCGTGGTACTGAAGGTATTGAATGCGCCTTCGATGTCACCCAGCGCAACGATTAAACTATCCAGACCACCGCTGTTGTCGTTTGCTCCAACCTGTACATCCAGGTCGATTGCGTTGCTTGTTAGAAGTTCAATGCCGTTGAAGTTGGTCGATGCAATGATCGACTGAACGTTCGACTTAAGAGCGTCGTATTCTTCGGTCAGCTGCTCGCGATCGCCCGCAGTCAAGGTACCTGTAGAGGCTTGCACTGCCAGTTCACGCATGCGCTGCAGGCTGTCTGTGACGGAGCCCAATGCACCTTCAGCCACTTCCAGGGCAGAAATGCCGTCGTTGGCGTTGCGCTTTGCCACTTCCATGCCGCCCACTTGTGCGCGGAATTTTTCAGAAATTGCCAAACCAGCGGCGTCATCTTTGGCGCTGTTCACGCGCAGGCCTGAGGACAGTCGCTGAATGGCCGTACTCAGGGATTTTCCTGTTTTGGCGAGGTTGTTCTGTGCGAACAAACTAGCAACGTTTGTATTGATACCTGACATGTTTCTCTCCCAGTAAAGGCTGTCTAACCTTTGAATCCGAGGGTTGATTCCCTCTTATTGAGCGTTTACGAGAAAGAAAAAACTGAACTTTACTTTTTTGTTTTACTTAAGCGCAGCTCATCCTTAGTCCTTAAAAATCAACAAGCGGCTTAATTCTTCAATTGTCTGTTTGCCTTCCAAGGTGAGACTCACCACAACTTCCTCCGGCCCCTTGCCTTGTAGACGGAATAAGCCATTCTCGGTTTCCACCATCTGATGGTGAGTGCCATCAGAACCTGGCTTGCTGGCTTTTGAGTAGCCCACAGTAGGAAACCCCAATTCTTTAAATACTGTTTGTATGTCGTCGCCTTTGAGACCCAACATTTTTTGCCACTGGCTGTGGGTGGTGGTTTTGCCTTCCGATTGGCGTTGGGCCACCAGTAGAAGTACACAAGCCGACTCAAATCCCATGCGTGGTAGGCTTTTGCGTCTAAAAAAACCCAACAACCCCATCACTTGAAATAGTTTGGTTTGATCTTTTTCGTTGAACTCGTCAAACATGCGGTAGCGCGAGCGCAGACCGGAGGTCCGCAATTCATCATCTGTGGGTGTGTCCATTTTTAGCTGGGTGCGTTTCAACATTTCAAATGCCCGTTTTTGGGTGGATTTCAATTCTCACGCGAAGACAAACGCACTTTACCCTTTTGGTTGGAGCTGCATGAAAACGAAATCTAGCTCCAAGAGCGTATTTCAAGGCGCAGCTTGGTACACACGGGGCATGGGCATGGCAAGTCGGGATTTGTTGCAAAAGCGTTTGGGGAAAATGTTGGCCGCGCGGCAGAACAAATCCGTGCAGGGCCATGCACCTGCTGCCTTGCTGCCACAAAGCGACTTGACTGAGCCCTTGTCAACGCTGAGTGCCCCAGCCGATGCAGCGTCGGACCAAGCCGCTACCGTGCATATTGGTACTCAGGCCCGCCACCTGCTCGACCGCACGGCCTTTATTCGCCAAATTGAAGCCAAGTTGGCCAGCCATGCTACCAAACCTCTGGCACTGCGACCTTATGGATTGGATCGCAAACCTGGCGAATTGCCAAACACTTGGGAAGATTTGGACCAAGAGGTAGAAGTGCGCCGCAAGGTTAAGCCAATATCCGAATTAAAGTTGGGCGTCAGCAAGCCGCAGCAGTCCGAAGTTGCTTGTCAATCGCCAGCTTCCATCTCAAAGCCAGTTGCACGAGGTCTCCAAGCTGACTTGGACACTCTGCGGCGCCTGCGTCAGTTGAATAAGCGACAGGCTGCTTTATTGGAAGCTGCTGGCATACCCAAGCCCGCGCAAACCATTAAAACCGAAGCCTCCCCCGCCCCTCCCAAGAGCTCAGTTGCGCCCACGCCAGACAAACCATCGACACTTACGCCGGCCGCTACCTGCGCCGTTGAGGCATTCATGGCGACGCCCGCTCACCTTGAATGGCAAAGCAAGTCGCAGCTGGATATTGCGCGCTTTTTTATGGACGAGTTACAGGTTAAGAACTTTAGAGGCCGGATTGAGAGCGAGCGCACTAGCCAAAGACCTCTGGCGTACACGGTATACTCGCCCGCGCTGCAGGCCATAGACTTTACGGCCAATCCCAGAGCAGCTGAGGCCAAACAGTCCAATTCGGCTTTGTTCAACGATCTGGAATTTGACGCCTGGATTGCTGAACTTGAGCAACAGTTTCCTCCCTTGTATAGACAAGAGCAGCGGGTTGAACGTGTGCAGGTTTCGCAGCGAACCCGCGCTGCGTTAAAGCTCTTACCGATGATGGGCCGCAACGTCACCTTGGGGTCATTGCTTAACAGTTGGTCAATGATGGGCCAAATGGGGCGTGTGCGATCCTTGGTTGTTCAGCCCGATTTTGTTCGGCTAGACAACCAAGAAACCCTGGAGCATGAGCTCTTTTTGGGTTTGTCTGGATTGCCTGCTCAACGCAACCACACGCTGTTTAAGGCTTCTGAAGACGACGGCTATCTCTCTGGGTCGGCGATCCACTTGTTTAGGCCTCGCCAACTGGTGGCGCCTCATGAAGACGCTGAGGGCTTTCTAACTCGTGTTCACCCCCTGCTAAAACGCCACTTTGCACAGCAGGCTTTTACACAATGGTTCGATAAAATTTTCACGACCAGCCTTAGCCACACCACCCTTATTGAAAGCTTTGTTGGCGATGCAGTGCAGCGTTACGCCAGCATCCAAAAAAAACTCCTAAAGCAAGCAAGCGTGGTGAGCCATGCCCTGCATGCAGAGTTCGGGCAGGGGCAAGCCACCTTGGGCGGCAATCCTGTGTTCAACATGCAGTTTTATCAGCAGCATGGATTTTTGCCAGCACCTTCGTTCTATGAGTTTTTGCAGTGCCCTGTAGCCGATGCCCTCGAAGGCGGGAACAGGCCTCTGTGGCAGGTATTGGGCGCCGGAGGGCACGTGCACTGGCGGCAAATTGGTATTGAAGAGCACCCCATGGATCTAGTGCTGCTCCATGTTTTGGCTATCTACGCATTGGCACCTGTCCAAAACGCGAGTTTGGTTAAGTTAATGGGTTTGCTGGATTTGTTGATTCGCTGTGGTGATTACTTTGGTCTGCCTATCACTTCAAACAACACCGATGAGCAGCGCGCGATCAACAAATCGTTGGGCTTGTTGCAAGCTTACGAGAAGGTCTTGGCTGAGGATCTGCCTCCACAGGGTTCAGAGGCCCAAAACAGCCTGGGGTCCTACCGCTTTCCTTGGGACCGTCATACGAAGCAGACGCCGGTGGACGATGCCTTCTTGCCCGGCCACCAAGAAAGCCTGTTGGTTGAAGCTTTTCATGGCCTCTGTAAGCAAATGCAAGCGGCAGGCGTTTGGCGCAATGACATAGCCCGCCTTTTGCAACTAAGCCAACTTGCGTTGGCCACAGTGTAAGGAGAAACCGATGGTCGATAAGATCAAAGAGTCGATGAGTATGTATGCCAACGCTCTTAGGCTTCGCGCTACCCGACAGGACGTGATTGCAGGCAACCTAGCCAACGCAGATACACCCAATTACAAGGCCGTAGATTTTGATTTTGCGAAAGCCTTAAGCAATGCGCAGTCCGGAAGCACGATTGGGCAAAGCATACAAACTGCAGTCACCCACCCTAGCCACCTGGTACTGAAAGGGAAAGGGCTCCATGGTGGAGATTTGATGTTGAAATACAGGGAAGTGGAAAAGCGTTCAATTGATAACAACACCGTAGACATTGACATAGAGCGTGCCAGTTTTTCTGAGAATACCGTTAAATATGAAGCTGCCAACCAGTCGCTGTCAGGGTTGATAAAAACCATGCGCAGCGCCATCACAGGGAACTGATCGCGATGAGCCTGTTCGATACTTTTAAAGTGGCTGCGTCAGCCATGCGTGCGCAAAGCCACCGTTTAAACGCCACAGCAAGCAACATGGCCAATGCGGGTACGGTGGCCGCCAGTGACGAGGAAAGCTACAAAGCCAAGCGTGTAGTGTTTGAGGCCATGCTAGAAAAAACTAATCGCATGGGCAAAGCCAATGCAGCCACGCTGGTTCGAGCAAAGGAAGTCATCAACGACAAAGTAGATGCGAAAAAAATTTATAACCCACAACACCAGTTGGCGGACGATGCTGGCTATGTGTACATGCCAGATATCAATCCTGCGCAAGAAATGGTGGACATGTTAGAGGCTTCACGAAGCTATCAAACCAATGCCGAGGTCATGAATACCACTAAAAACCTCATGCTCAAAACCTTAAACATGGGCAACAACTGAAATCGCCTCAATCCGGGGTATTTCGATGGGCATGTGGCTGTTTGCATTTGTCATCATGGGCTAAATACTCAAAGGATGGACGATCATGTTAGACACCGTTCAAAGCAATGGCGCAGCAGGTACTGCAGCACGAAACTCGTTTGCCAAAGCCGAAGACATTGACGATATTCAAACCCGTTTTCTTGAGTTATTGGTGGCGCAGTTGCGCAACCAAGATCCGCTTGCCCCCATGGACAACGCGCAGGTGACCAGCCAAATGGCGCAGCTCAACACGGTCTCGGGAATTCAAAATCTGAACAAAACCATGGAAGGCCTAGGTCAGGTAATTGCTGCCGGGCAATTCTCGCAGGCAGTAGCGCTGGTTGATAAGCTGGTATTGATCAAAGGCGATGGCATGGTCTTGGCCGATGGTCAGGCTGGGGCGCAATTCAAAGCCGATCAGTCCTACGACAGCGCGGTGGCGACTATTAAAAACGCCGGTGGCGTTGTGGTCCGTGAGGTTACCCTGGGCCGCGTGGGCAAAGGTATGAACGAGCTGGTTTGGGACGGCCTTAGCAATGACGGCGCGGCCATGCCCCCTGGGCACTACAAGGTGGAGGTGGTAGGTGTTCGTGGGGGTGAAACCACTTCGTTGGAGACTTTCCGCTACGACATTATCCAAAGTCTTGATAACAGCGCAACTGGCCAATTTACATTGACCACCTCCCTGGGTGACTCCATATCCATCAACGATATTGTGAAGGTATTTTAAATGGACAAAGTCGGCTTTTTGGCGGCCAACGCCGCCCAAGCTGCCATGCAGCGCCAAGAAAACATTGCCAACAATCTTGCCAATATCAACACCAGCGGTTTTAGGGCACAGGTGGTGGCTTTGCGGTCTACCCCTCTGGTGGCTTTGAATGAGCGTGGCCAAGCACGGTTGGACACTCGAACTTTCAGCACAGAGACCGTGACTGGTTTTGACGCACGGCCTGGCGTAATGCAGCAGACCGGTCGCGAACTGGACCTGGCTGTTAAAACTCCCGGTTGGTTCGCTGTGCAGCGGGCTGATGGCAGCGAAGGATATACCCGCGCTGGCGCGTTTGTGCTCAATGAGGATGGCATTTTAAGCACTCCGGAAGGTTTTCCCGTGTTGGGTGAGGGAGGGGTGATTGAAATTCCACAGGGCTCGCGCATGCTGGTGAGCGAAACTGGCTTGGTGTCGGCAGTGTCCACGGACCCCGCCAACAGGGCTGTCCAAGAGGTGGGGCAGTTGCGTTTGGTTAACCCCAACCCCACCAACTTGGAAAGAGGCACTGACGGCTTTTTTCAGCTCAAGCAAGGTGAGGCTCCACAGGCGGCCGAGGTTCGTGTCTTGAGCGGCTACCTGGAGGGAAGCAACGTTAGCCCTGCAGAAAGCATGGTTGAAATGATTGCAGCGCAACGCATGTTCGACATGAGCATGAAGGCTGTAATGATGACCAAAGAAAGCGATCAAAAAGCCGACAACGTCCTCCAAGCTGGTTAAAACTTCATACGCTAAGGAATAAAACGATGTTACGTTCATTACACATTGCTAAAACTGGACTTGAAGCTCAGCAAACTCAGCTGGATGTGATCTCCAATAACCTTGCCAACACCGCGACCACGGGTTTTAAACGCTCCCGTGCCGCGTTTGAGGATTTGTTGTACCAAAATCTGCGCGAGCCAGGTGCACCCACCACCGATCAAACACGTGCGCCAACAGGTCTACAGGTGGGCACTGGGGTGCGTACAGTGGCGGCGGTGCGTAATTTCGCGCAAGGCAATATGCAACAAAGCGGTAACCCGCTGGACGTGGCCATTTCTGGCGGTGGTTTTTTTCAGGTGGAGCAACCCGACGGCACCTTGGCTTATACCCGAGATGGTAGTTTTCAGGTTAACGCCGAGGGCGTGTTGGTCACCACAGCAGGCTTTCCTGTGGTTGGCCCCATTAATGTGCCAGATGACACTGAGCAAATCACCATATCTGCCGATGGGCAAGTAAGCGCGAGATTGGCTGGTCAAGTGCAGTTACAGGAGCTTGGTCGCCTCAATTTGGCCACATTCATCAACCCCGCTGGCTTGAACTCAATCGGCGGAAACTTGTATCTTGAAACGGAAGCCTCCGGGCAGTCGCAAGAATTGGAGCCCGGTTTGGGTGGCGCTGGCAAACTGGTCCAGTTTTATCTTGAAACTTCAAACGTGAATGTGGTGGAAGAGTTGGTGGGCTTGATTTCAACCCAACGAGCCTACGAAATCAACTCCAAGGCAGTGACTGCATCGGATCAGATGCTGCAGCGTTTGGCCCAAATCTAATCTCAAAGGTCTAGGCATGCGCGCAATTCTCGCTCTGGTGTGCTCCCTCGCCGTAACAGGCTGCGCCTCCATTCTTGATCCCAAGGTGGACTTTCCTGCTGAGGCAGGGGTGACTGAGATTAATTCGATGGGGCGAGTGGGTAGCAAAGATTGGGAACAGGAAAAAGTCCGTCAACAGACGTTGTTTCAGAGTATGGTCAGCACACGAGTAGCCCCTAAAACAGGATCGATATACAGCCAAACGGGGTTTAGGTCCATTTATGAAGACAACAAGGCCAAATATGTGGGTGATGTGGTCGTGATTGATGTGCTCGAGAGCACCAGCGCATTGCAGGCCAAGAGCACGGCGGCTAGCCGGGACGATGCTCTGAGTATCAGCGTGCCAAGCATTGGTGGAATGAACGGAGTCAACGGCACTGCATCCAGTTCAAAAGAGTTTTCTGGCGATGGGCGGACCAGTGCCACCAAT
Organism: Limnobacter sp.; assembly: GCF_964228395.1. Taxonomy (GTDB): domain Bacteria; phylum Pseudomonadota; class Gammaproteobacteria; order Burkholderiales; family Burkholderiaceae_B; genus Limnobacter. The sequence goes on along the minus strand of NZ_CAXQZX010000150.1, from coordinate 15,371 downwards.
GTATTGTCGAGCACGATTACTACGCGTGTGATTGAGGTGTTACCCAATGGTTATTTGCGTGTGGCGGGTGAGAAACAAATCGGCGTAAATCGTCAAGTTGAAACCATTCGTTTTTACGGAGTTGTTGATCCTTTCTTAATTCGACCCGGTAGCCGTGTGGCATCTACAAATGTGGCAGACGCAAGGGTTGAAGTCATCGGACAGGGCACTATTGATGAAGTGCAAATGATGGGCTGGTTATCCAGGGTTTTTTTAAGTGTGCTGCCGTTTTAAATACAAGTGGGTGAACTGATGCAATTGTCTGTGTGGAAAAGACTGTGGGTGCTCGTGGCCCTGTTGGCCACGGCTCTACCCCTGGCGCATGCCCAGCAGCAGAAGGTGCGCATCAAAGATCTCACCTCGATTGCCGGGGCCAGGCCAAACCAGATTTTTGGATATGGGTTGGTGGTGGGGCTGGATGGTACTGGCGATCGAACCACTCAGACACCGTTCACCTCGCAAAGCACTGCCACCATGTTGGCGCGCCAGGGCATTGTGTTGCCGGAAGGGGTGAGGCTAGAGACCCGCAACGTGGCCTCCGTCATGGTGACTGCCATCCTCCCACCATTCATTGCGCCAGGGCAGACCATCGACGTGACGGTTTCCAGCATTGGAAATGCGCGTTCCATCCGTGGGGGCACTCTGCTTATTACTCCATTAAAGGGGGTGGACGGGCAGGTGTATGCCTTGGCCCAAGGGCAAGTGGTAGTGGGGGGGGCTGGTGCACAGTCAGGTGGCACGCTCACCAAAATCAATCAGTTGGGCAATGGCCGAATTCCCAATGGAGCCATCGTTGAAGAGGCAGTGGATTCGGGCGTTGGCGACAGCAACGAAATTCGCCTGGAGCTGTTACGCAGTGACTTTGGTGATGCCTACAGCGTGTCCGAGTCCATAAACGCCAGGTTTGGCGAATACACTGCGCAGCCGCTAGATGCGCGCACAATTGTGATCAAATCGCCAGTTCGGGCCAACGAGCGTGTGGCTTTTATCGCTTCTATCCAGAGCATGCCCATTGAACCAATTGGACCGACCGCCAAGGTGGTTATTGATAGCAAAACTGGCGCTGTGGCCATGAATCAGCAGGTAAAGCTTTCACCTGTGGTGGTGGCTCATGGCAGCCTTACTGTGCAGGTCACACAGACCCCGTTGATTAGCCAGCCCGGCCCCTTCAGCAACGGGCAAACCATTGTGGCAAACCGCACCGACATTAATATCGCAAGAACGGGTGGAGAGGCAATCCGCCTAGAAGGCGCGGATAACCTGAATGATCTCGTGGCCAATCTGAACAAAATGAACGCAACAGTTGATGATTTGATTTCAATTCTTCAGGCCATTGAGCGCTCCGGCAGCATGAGAGCGGAGATAGAGGTGATTTGAAATGCAAGCTTATTGGGATACATCGGGCTTATCGCAGCTCAAAACGCTCAGCATGGGGACTGAGGGCCAGCAGGTCGAGGCCGCGAAGTCTGCCGCCCAGCAGTTTGAGTCAATTTTGATTGCCGAAGTACTTAAGGCGGCACGTAGTAACCCTTTTGGTCAGGACAATCCTCTTAACTCAAGTGCCATGGAAAGCATGCACAGCATGTTCGATCAGCAAGTGGCCCATGCCTTGGCGGGCCGTGGTCTTGGGCTTTCCCAGCACATTGAGCAGTCAATTTTAAACAGCCTGAAATGGGTAAAAAATAACTCGCCCGAGTTGGGGGAATAACTGCAGTTCAGTGCGGCCATGGTCGTAAAGACTCATAAGTTTGATATATGTACAGGTGACTTTTTCATGACCATGTTATCGGTTGGCTTATCGGGGTTGCTGACTTCGCGAGATGCCTTGTCAGTGAGTTCAAACAACGTGGCCAATTCAAGCAACCCTACCTACAAGCGTCAGTTGTTGAAGCAGGCATCTGGTCTGAGTCAGTTTTCCCAAGGTGGGTATGTGGGTCAAGGTGTAAAGACTTTGGATGTGAGCCGAGTCACTAACCAGTACCTTTACAACCAAATTCTTAAAACAAGTTCAGAGGCCTCATACTCAGAAACACTCCAAACCCAGTTGTCTCGGGTGGATAATATTTTCGCTGAAGGTAACAACGCTTTATCGCAATCCTTCGCGAACTTCAATGCGGCTGCACAGGATTTAAGCCTACGGCCTGCCGACAACCCTGCCCGTCAGCAATTTTTGGCCGCAACATCGTTTCTGGTTGATCAATTCAACTCGGTCAGCAAGCGTTTTGATTCCATTCGAGCAGATCAAAATGCGCAAATTGAGTTCAAAGTACGCGAAATCAATGACCTCACCGCTAGTTTAGGCCGTTTAAATAACGCTATTACGCGGGAGTTCTTGAATACTGATGGCAAAGGGGTGCCGCTAAATCTCTTAGATGAGCGCGACGAATTGGTGCTTCAACTTGCAGAGAAAATCGACATTCAGGTAGTGGAAGGACAGCGAGGTGAGACCAATATTTTGATGCGTCAGGGGCAGCCGCTGGTGCTGGGCGGGACCACTTTCAATTTGTTGGCTACGACCGACATCACCGACCCGGAGACGGTGGTCATTGGGCGATTGGCATCCGATGGCTCTGGCGAATTGATTCGCTTTGCCAACAAAAACTTGGGGCGTGGCGAATTGGCAGCCTTGTTGGAATTTCGTGACACGGCCTTGAATCAGTATCAGAACACCTTGGGGTTGATGGCGCTTGGTTTTGCGGATCAGGTGAATTCGATACAGACCGAGGGATTTGAATTGTTAGATGATCCTGGCCCGCCGCCAACGCCTATCGCTGGTTCGCCACTCTTGCAGTTTGCGAGCGTTCCAGCCGATCCGCTTGATAATGGCATTAGCCGTGTGGTGGCCAGCCCGTTTAATGCCGACCCAGCTCTGCGTTTGGCTGTAGCGGGTATCAATACCGCTACTTTGCCAGGCAATGAGTACGAGGTCTTTGCGGTCGCTTCGGGCGCGGGTGTTGAGGTGCGTTATCGCCCGGTGGGCAGTAAGACTGCTGGGCAGCCCGTTAGCATTTTGGGTGCGGGGCAGTTTGAAGTACCCGGGGCATTTCAATTTTCGATCAATGGTGGTGGCCTGGTGGCAGGTGACAGTTTTAATGTTCGCCTCACCGCTCGTGCTGGTTTAAATCTGCGTATGCAGCCGCTTGATCTCAATCAAATCGTCAACCGGGCCCCAGGGGGCGGTTTAGGCGACAACACCCAAATACTTAAATTCACGCAGGTATTAGATAAACCTTCTCTGTTGCAGCGTGGAAGCTACGCGGGGATCTCAATTCAAGACATGTTCTCTCGCCTAGTGTCGGTTGTTGGAAATGATGTGGTGTCCGCCAGCAATAACGCACTGGCCAGTAACGGTGTGTTGGAGAGTCTTTCGGCTGAGCAATCGGCTGTCTCCGGTGTGAATCTCGATGAAGAGGCTGCCAAGTTAATTCAGTTCCAGCAGGCCTACGCCGCCAACTCGAAGGTGATCAGCCTATCCAAAGACCTGTTTGATGAATTGCTCAATGCGATCCGCTAGCGGATGCATGGGCTGATGGAGTGACCATGATGCGAGTGTCCACCCTGCAGTACTTCCAAGGCAACATCGGTAAACTGACCGATATGCAGGCCCGCTTAAGCAATTTGCAAAATCAAATTTCTTCTGGGGTTGAAGTTCAAAAGCCATCCGACGATCCATCCCGCCTGTTTCAGGGCATCCAGGCGCAGCGAGGCATCAATCGTGGCGAGCAGTTGAACCGCAATATTAGCTTTGCACGCAATCAATTAGAACAGGCCGATGGTGCGCTTGGGCAGGCCACAAACAACATGCTGGAAATCAAGTTTCGCATGGTTCAGGCTGCCAATGGCACTTTGAGTGCCAGTGATCGCTCTTCGATAGCGATTACCCTACAGGCCATGCGCGAGGAGCTGCTGCAGTTATTCAATCAGAAAGATGTATCAGGGCGGTATTTATTCTCTGGCACCGAGGAGGAACAAGCCACTTTTGAAAGTGATCCGGCTTCCGGTGTGGCCTATCCAGTGTACCAAGGTCAAACTGCTGCCGCAGGTGCTGGTGGACTTAGTGTCGAGGTAGGGGCAGGTGTCTTTGTTCGCCTTGGAGTTTTGGGCTCAGATTCCATGGTGCTACAAGTGGCAGATCCACTAGCCGGCACACCTGAGGTGAATGTTTTTTCCTTGCTGGATGATGCGGTCAGCCTGCTTAACGGCAATGCCCCCATTGACGATATCCGAGCCGTCGCTGGTCAATTAGACGAGGTGTTTGAGAAACTACAAAACTCAAGAGCTGCTTTGGGCATACGAATGGCTGCACTGGACGCAAATGAGGCCATCAACGATGCGGAGCTGACCAGTCTTTCGCAACTCAAACGAGACTCTCTCGATGTGGATGCCGCACAAGCGATTTCTGAGCTGGTTCAAGGACAAGCACAAATGCAAGCTTTTCAACTAAGCTATTCAAATATTGCCAAGCTCTCGTTGTTCAACTTCATCACCTAAATTCGAGAAAACTCTTTCACCTGTGCCATGCGCTGCATGGCCTTGCGCTCCTGCTTTGCACTACAAACTTGGCATGGTGTTTGAATACCGTCAATCTTGCTGCTCACGCTGTTGCAAAAATGGCAAGTTGCAAGTTGCCAGTCGTCTTGAAGGTAATACGACATCACCGCAATCAAATCGATTAGCCGAATCTTTTTCTTTGCAACACATTCAAGGTGCTTATAGTTTTCCCAGGTGCTTAACGTTGCAATTAATGTGATGCGATGATGTTGGGCCAAAGGGCTACCCGGGTCGACCTGTTCGCGATAGCACTTCTCGAGATTTACCACTTGTCTGCACAACACTGTGTAAATCATGGCTAGTTCGCGGTTGTTGCGCATTGGGTTTTGGCAATAGGTGCCGCCGGAGCCCTTGCGGTTTGGGTTTTTGAACTTATTGATGTACTGCTGAACTTCTTTGCAGTCCCTCATGTTCATAAATACATGCGCAGCCTGACGTACCTCAACCTGACGAAGATCGTATGCGAACAAGCGGTCGATCAACCATTGGTCTGTAACGCGCTGTGAGAAAAAATGATTGGCGAGGTTTGCAAACTCTTTCACCGTATGCTTCCTTCAAAAATTAATCAAACAAAAGGCCAGCGGGAACCAAGCCTGTTTTGCCCAGAGCGTTAAGTTGTGCCAGATTAAACTTGGGTCGCAGTGTGCTCCTGGGGGATTGCGCCAGCTGCACCAAAGATTCCGTGTCCAATTCGGCAATATGTTGAATTTGCCACTGCGCCATAGAGAATCTGTAACTTGTGTTGGTCGAAAAGGCGCCCCAATGTTGAAGCTCGATAAACAGATTTTTTAAGAAGCTGCGCGCGGGATTCTCTGCCAAAGCCAACAGTGCGGAGTGGTACTTGATAACACCATGAAGCGAAGAGGTCTTGCTCGCCTGCTGGCGACACATCAGGGTTTGCAGCTCGGTTTCGCACACCTCAACAGCAAAAAGAGTGGTTGCTCTGGAGCTTAAAAGCTCTTCGATAGCCATAGGGCTTAAGGCAGCTAAGGCTTTGCTCTCTTCGGCTGGTAGATTCAGTACCTCATTTAAATCTATCGTTTGGCCTTGCCAGAGTAGGTGTTTAACAAGTTGTATAAATTGATTGTTAAGTCCATGAATCTTCTTTGATTCCTTGCAATATGTTGCGTCAAACATCATTCCCAGTCGCTCCGTCATTGTTTTTATAATCAATTGAGGTGATTTGCTGCACTGTGAATTTAGAGTATTGCTTCCTGAAAATCTTGCATATCCGCAGATTTCGGAGCCGGACTTCCTGCTGTGATCAGTAAAAACCCTAGGGCCTGGTTTTGGCCTGTTTGGAGCTTGTCGTTAAGATTTACGCCGGAAAGAGCATTCGGGATTGAAGTAGCGACAGTACTTAGTTAAAAAAATGGGTTTTATTGTGATTTCATTGAGCATCGGACACAAAATGTCACAAATGGCGAATGAGTGTTAGTAAAAAACGATAGTCACTACAGTGTAACAATGCTAAGAATTAACTTCGAAAAATATTAGAAAAGTTTTTAAATTTTACTGTCTTACCCTAAAAAAATTTTTTTTACAGCCTGTGAATTTTTTAAATGTGAATAACACGTGAAGAATTTTGTTGAAATCGTTTGCTAAAAGCTCTCCTAAAAAAACAAGACAATATTTACAGTATGTACAAAAAATCTGATGACAAATTACCTTGTCAGTAATATCCTCCAATGTTGAAAAAGCGCGCACGTAAATACCCCTATACGTTATACAACATCACGCAGGGCCCTTAAATTCATAGCGGGCCGAGGAGGCAGACGGATGGCTGACATTAAAAACAATAAAAACAATCACCTAAGAGTTAACTGTGCACCTGCGGGTTGCCGTTCTCTAAACCGTATTTATCAATGCATCTTTGGTAGTCGGCGTAAGTGTTGTTTGGTGTTTTTATTGACCACATCCATTCAAGCGCAGACATGGGCAGCAGGCAACTTTGAGGGCCCCGCAGGCATTGAAGGCCGTTGGGCCATGGAAGTCACAGTGGGTGCCTCCATGCGGACCAAAGACGCCGACAAATCCCTCATTTTTATTGGCAACGGTGGAGAGGCCTCAAGCGGCACGGTGGACGACGGCAACCTGAACTACAACAAGGGTGACGTGTTCAGTTCAGCGGTTAAAACCGTGGGTGAGCTTGAGCTTCGTAAAGACAATGCAGGCGTGTTTGTGCGGGCCAAGGCGTATTCAGATTTTCATAACCGCAGCAACCGTGTATCCCATGGGTCGGGCAATAACGCCTACCGCAGCAACGAGCCGTTAAACGATGCGGGCTTTGACAAAAGCACCGGCTTTGAAGACGCGCAGTTTTTGGATGCCTACCTGTTTGCAGACTTTCAGCCATTGGGCAAACCCCTCACCGTGAAGGCTGGCAACCAGGTTGTGACCTGGGGTGAGGCGCTGTTTTTATTGGGTGGTGTTAACCAGTACTCCAATTTTGACTCGGCCGCTTTGCGCAGGCCCGGTGCACAGCTTAAAGAGGTGTTTTTACCCATTCCACAGTTGTATGCCAACCTGCAGGCCACCGATGCGCTTTCCATTGAAACCTTTGTGCAGACCAACCATGAAAAAGTGGTGGTTGATGGTTGCGGCACCTATTTTTCACAAGCGGATTTGTTGAATTGCAATCGCCAGGGCGCCACGGTGAATCCCGGCGTTTTGAGCACGCCAGCAGGTGACATTGATTTCACGGGTTACAACGATCGCCAAAGCTTTGGTGGCGGGGGCGTTGTGACCTTGGGCGGTGCGCCCATCAACACCTCGGTGTTGGGTGCACTTGGGCCCATTACTGGCATTGTAAGCGGGCTCACGGGCCTGCCTGCCGACCTGAGTAACCTGAATTTTCGCATGGCGCAGTTGGCCGATAGCCGACCCAAAGACACCGGCCAAATGGGCCTGGCTGCGCGCTATTACGCCAGTGAAATTGGTGCAGAGTTTGGCGCCTATGTGGTGAACTATCACCAGCGCCTGCCTGCACTTAGTTTGCAAAAAACACCCTCGGGCTACGATGGGTCAATTTTCAATGGCTTGGCCGTGGGGCCTGCCAGCATTGTGAACCCGCTGTCGTATTTCTTTGACTACAGCAAAGAGAACATTCAGGTCGCTGGCTTTTCCGCTGCCACCGAGTTGTTTGGATATTCTTTTTTTGGCGAGGTCAGTTACACCAAAGATTACCCGGTTAGCTACAACACGGTGGACCTCATCAAGGGCTCGGCCACCGGCGATGGCCCATTGGCCCGCTATGGCGACAACACCTTGTTCCCGGTGGGCTCGGTGCTGCAGGGGTACAAGCCCATGGATAAAATCCAGGCCCAAATGTCGACCATCATGTTGTTCCCAAGGCGCTTGGGGGCGAGCCAAATCGGAGTGGTGGCGGAGGTGGGGGCCCAAATGTGGCGTGGCATTGGTGACCCGTTCACCAGTGAACGTTTTGGCCGTTCACCTGCTTTTGGCGCAGGCGCGCACGCCAGCTACAACGGCGGCAACTGCAACGCGGGCGTCAACCCCAACCCACGCAATTGCGTGGTGGATGGTTACGCCACCGAGACTGCTTTCGGTTACCGCGTGCTGGCTGCGTTCACTTACCCGGATGTGGCCTTTGGAATCAACCTGTTGCCTCGGGTGTTTTTCTCGCACGACATCAAAGGCTACTCTGCCGATGGCCTGTTTCTTGAAGATCGCATGAACCTGGGCTTGGGTGTGCGTGCAGAAATTCAATCCGCCAAATACTTTGCCGAGGTGAACTACAGCATGTTCAACGACAAGGCCTACTTCGACCCCTTCAAAGACCGTGACTTTGTGTCTTTGGTGCTGGGGGCGAATTTGTAATCAGGGTAGCCTTTTATGTCCAGCGCTTTAAAACTGCAGAGTGGCCTGAGCTTTGCTTAGCTTTGCCCTTTTTTGACCTTTGGGGTCAGCCACTTGCACTTCCACTTTTTTGGTGTGCTTGAAATGATCAAAGAACCCGGTTTTCAAGTGGGTGAGTTGCTCTGGCTTGGCGCATTCAAATTGATAGTCTGCTTCAAGGTCGGCATGCCCATCTTTGGGCTTGCTTTGGCCCTCCAGCACAGGCGCGCTTACATTGGCCAGCTTGAGTGAGCATTGTGCCTCGGCATTGGGGCTGAGCACTGGCACGCCCTCGCGTAGCAAACGCAAGGCTTCACTGGCGCGTTTTTTTTCTGCGTCGGTGCGTGGTGCTCGCTCAAAACCCACAAAGCTATCCAGGGGCGATTGCAGCATGACGCTTAGTTGTGGCCCGTCTACTGCCACATCCAAACGAATCACGCCGTGGTCATGGTGATGTGGCCCGGCCAGGGCAACACCAGATCCCATGGCCATCAGGGCGCAAACAAAAATTTTGTGAACAGGTCGTTTCATCGGCTTCTCCAAAACAAGGTCACAGGTTTAAACGCTCAACGTGGCCAACAAGGTAGACGCGTTGTGCCGGCACATTTGTAAATAGGTGGGTGCTGGCCCCTGCGGATCAGACAAGGCATCGGAATAAAGCGTTCCCCCCACCCTGGCCCCGGATTCTTTGGCAATGCGCTCAACAAGCCGTGGGTCGCTCATGTTTTCAAGAAAAATACCCTTGACCTGCTTTTGCTTGGCCAATGTGATCAGCTTTGCAACCGCTGCGGCTGAAGGCTGGCTGTGAGTGCTCCATCCCTGGGGTGCAAAAAATTCAACTCCGTATGCTTCACCAAAGTAGGCAAAAGCATTGTGGGCAGTGATGACCTTGCGCTGTGTTGCGGGAAGCGTAGCAAAAGCCTTCACAATTTGATCGTGCTCACCCAGCAGCAAGGTGGTGTAGCGGTTTGCACGTGAGCGAATTTCTTCCTGATATGACGGAAAATGCTGAACAAGTGCTTCAGCCACTGCATTGGCATAGGCGGCTCCGTGTGTAAGGCTTTGCCATGCGTGCGGGTCTGCATTGCCTTTGCGGGTTCTTCTGGGCTCGATGGCTTGGCCCACTTGAACCACGGGGCCTTTGTAGCCCGCCGCCTGCACAAATCGCTGGAACCAGCCCTCAAACCCAAGGCCATTGAAAAACAACACTTTGGCTTGTGAAAGCAGTTGGGCATCCCTCGGCTTAGGTGAAAACACATGTGCATCAGCATTGGCCGGTACCAGGCCATGGACAACGAAATGCGCAGGGGCGACCTGCCGCACAATGTCCTGAAGAATCGAAAAGCTTGCCACCAGTTGAGGTGGGTTGGCCTTGGCCATCGCCATTGCAGCCCAGCTTGTGCTGAAGCCCACGCATGAGGCTGCTTGTAAAAATAATCGTCTTTGCATACAGTTTTTTAGCCTGTGGTGTGAAATTTTGGTTTGCCAAATGCGATACGCACACTGCCGTTGGGGCCCATGGCCATGGACATGCCATACAGGGCACCGGCAAACAGCACAATGCTGGGGCCTGAGGGCACGGCGTAGTGGTAGGAAAGGCTAAGCCCTGCAAACCCGCTGAGCATCGCAAAGGCAATCGCCAGTCCCATGGTGGCGGGTAGGCTTTTACACCAAAATCTTGCTGCAGCTGGCGGCAACATCATCAGGCCGATGGCCATTAAGGTGCCCAGGGCATGAAAGGCACTCACCAAATTGGCCACCATCAGAACAATAATCAACCCATGAGTAAACACGCCTGTGCGGCCCATACGCCGGGTAAAGCCCGGGTCCAGGCTGTCCATTAAAATGGGGCGGTAAAACATGGCCAACAAAATGCAGGTCGCACCAGACACCCCCGCGATTTGGATTAAAGCGGCGTTGTCTACCGCCAGCACACTGCCAAACAACAAGTGCATCAGATCGATTTGTGTGCCTCCGCCAGACACCATCACCACGCCGGCTGCCAGGGCGATCAGGTACAAGGCAGCAAAGCTCGTGTCTTCGCGTTGCTCGGTGTTGCGGGTGACAAAGCCAGCACCCAGGGCCACTAGCAGGGCGGCTGCAAAGCCACCCAGACTCATGGCAGGCAAGGACAGCCCCGCCACCAAAAAGCCCAGGGCTGCGCCGGGTAACATGGCATGGGACATGGCATCCCCGACCAGGCTCATTCGCCGCACAATCAGCAGGCAGCCCAGTGGGGCAGCAGCCATGGCAAGGGCGAACACCGCAACCAGCGCACGGCGCATGAATGAGTACTCCATGAAAGGCTCTAACATCAAGCCACCTTTTCCAAGGGTTGATTTGCGTGTTCCTTACAACGGGGCGCGTGCATATCCCAGGCCTGTGCCATTTGCCGTGCAAGGAACAGGTGTTCGGCGCGCAGCACTGCGGCTGTACTTCCCCACGCAACGGCCTTCCGGGCCAGCAGCAGGGTTTGCTCAAAATGCTTGCTCACCAGTGCGTGGTCGTGTAACACGGCGATCACTGTTCTTTGCTCATGACGCCATTGGTCGAGTAATTCGATGAGGTCTTGCTGGGTGTGGCTGTCCATGGCATTGAACGGTTCATCGAGCAATATGACCTCGGCGTTTTGTACGATGAGCCGGGCAAAAAGCGCCCTCTGCAATTGCCCGGAAGACAACTCATTGAGCCAGCGCCTTTCAAAACCAGTCAGGCCAACGCGGGCCAATGCGGCGGCGATCGCCTTCAAATGGTGGCTTTTAAATCGACCAAACCAAGACACTTCAGGCCAAAATCCCATGGCGACCAGTTCTTGCACAGTGCAGGGCACGTCCAACTGAAGGCCAGCCACCTGCGGCAGATAGGCGGTTCTGGGTGTGCGGGGCGAGTGCAGGTGACCTTCAAATTGCCGGTTCACCCCCGCCAGCGCCTTTAACAAGGTGCTTTTTCCCCCGCCATTGGGCCCAACAATGGCGGTAAAACACCCAGCTTTAAACTCGCCGTGAAGGTGATGCACTGCGGGATGCCCTTGGTGCGAAATGGTCAGATTGTCTAATTTGAATAAGGTGTGATTCATGCCAGAGCCCAAATGCTAGCCAGTACAATGGCGGCAAGCGCCAAACTGGCCAGCGCCAAGCGATGTAACAAACTGCTGGTCCACATGATTGCTGCTTGCTAGAATTCAAGATGCAATAATATAACATTACATGGTTCGTCAAATGCCCAAATCAACGCCCACACCCAAGCAACTTCAAAAGGCCATCGACTTGGCAGAGGCTGCTTGCTTGAGCGCCGGGGCGGTGCTTACACCCACGCGGAGGCTGGTTCTGGAGCTTCTTTACCGGGCGCCTCAGGGGCTGAAGGCCTATGACCTGCTTGACCAGGTGAAAACCGTCAAGGCGGGGGCCACACCGCCCACGGTGTACCGCGCGCTTGATTTTTTGACTGCCCAAGGTTTGGTGCACAAAATCAGCAAAGCCAATGTGTTTAGAGCCTGCGCCCAGGGCTGCCATGCCCACGCACACCCCGGTTTGTTTTTGGTGTGCCCAAAATGCAGCGGGGTAGAAGAACTCGATGACGACGTAGCCACCCACGCCTTGCTGCAATCCTTAGGTCAGCGGGGCTACACCATTGCTGCCGAAGAAATTGAGGTGTCAGCCCTCTGCCCAGCCTGCCGCGCTTAGCCCCAAGCCAAACCCATCAACTTAGTTGTTGATAATAGTTTCAAGAATAATTATCATTACGATTTTTGCAGGGTTTCATCCATGTCTCTCTTCATTCCTCACCGCGCCGCATGGCCAGGCGTCCTTTCGCGTGTGGCTGCCGCCGTTTTAGGGGGGTATGCCTTCACCTGGGGCTTCGCGGCGCTTGGCATGGCCGCACTCAGCGCACTGGGTGTTGATTTTCATGACGCTGAAACTGGCGTGTTGATGCTGTCGTTTCTGGTTTTTCTGGGCGTGTTTTTATGGGCCTTTGCGCACGGCAGCGTGGCGCGCGTTTGGTTGGTGCTTGCAGGAGGGGGTGGTGCGATGGTGCTAAGCGCCCTGGGTCTTCAGCGGGTTTTGTTGGCGTAAAGGAGTTTTGGCGTGTTCAACAGTTTTAAGTTGTCCATGGCGTGGGTGCACACCTGGTTTGGCTTGGTGCTCGGCTTTGTGCTCATGGTGTGTTTTTTCTTTGGATCTTTGGCGGTGTTTGATCGTGAAATCGATCGCTGGGCCATTCCAGAAACCCGGTTTGAACCCCAGCCTATGCCGTCTTTTGACCGTGTGTTGTTGCCCACTTTGCAGGCGCTTGAGCCTGACCCCGTGGACTACGCCACCAACATGCCTCGATTGCACGACCCCTCCAAGGGTCCGATGACGCCGCGCACCGAATTGCCGGTGGACGAGTATTGGGCCTATGTGACTCACCGGGACCCCGTGTTGTCTGCCGGCGTGGGTTATGGGGTGCCCTTGGCCAAAAACCCGGAGGATCACAACCACATCCACAAAAATGTGACCATCGACCCACGCACCGGTGCGGTGCTGCCTGATGACAAATTGAAGATTGGCAGCCGTTGGTTTTACCCCATGCACTACAGCCTGCAATTGAAGTGGAAAAACCTCGGGATTTTTATGGTGGGTTTGGCGGCTTTGGTGATGCTTGCTGCGCTGGTGACGGGTCTCATCATGCATCGCAAGGTGTTTCGTGAATTTTTTACCTTTCGGCCCTGGAAGCGCACACAGCGCGCCAGCCTCGATTTGCACAATTTGACCGGCGTGGTGGGTTTGCCATTCCATTTCTTTTTTGCGTTCACAGGCTTGGTGATTTTTGCGGGTCACTTTTACTTGCCGGTGGCAAGCACCCTGCTGGACCCTTTGCACAAACAGCATGAAGCGACGGAGGCAGTGGCCACTGGCTTGCCGCATGAACGCGCTGGCGTGCCTGCGGGCATGGCCAGCGTGGATGCCATGGTGGAGGAGGCCAAGCGCCGGTGGGCCGAACGGGACATGGCTGGCGAGGTTGGCTTTTTGGTGATGCACCACGTGGGCGACGCCAACAGCTACGTGAGCATTTACCGCGCAGGCAGCGACCGTGTGGCGCTGGTGGGCGAGGGCATCCACTTTAAAACCAGCACGGGAGAATTGCTCTCTGAAGACTCGCCGCGCAGCGTGGTTTCAGAAACCAATGAGTTTTTGACTGGCCTGCACCTTCAGCATTTCGAACATTGGTTTCTGCGTTGGTTGTATGTGTTGGGAGGATTGTTGGGTGCAGTGTGCATTGCCACAGGTTTTGTCTTTTTTGTAGAAAAGCGCAAAGCCCAGCATGCAAAAACCGGCAGTGCCGGAGCACGGGTGGTGGACGCCATGGCGGTGACCACCACGGTGGGCATGGTGTTGGCTGCGGTGGGCATGTTGCTTGCCAACCGCCTGCTGCCCGCCGATTTGCTGGGTAAGGGTGATGTTGAAAAGTACGCCTTTTGGGCAGTTTGGGTGGCGGCCTTATTGCATGCCGCCTTGCGCAGTGCGCCAGTGAGGATGGCGCGCATCAACCCCGCCTGGCGCGAGCAATGCTGGGCCTTGGCGGCGGTGTGCGTGTTGGCAGTCGGCTCGAACTGGTTGAGCACGGGCGACCACCTGATTAAAACCGTGTTTACTCAGCCCTATTGGCCAGTGGCTGGTGTGGATTTGAGCTTGCTGGCTTGTGCGGCTGTAAGCGCGTGGGCTGGGCTAAAACTGGCTGCGCGCGAACGCGGTGCTGAAAATCATCTGAATGGCCAGGTGACAGCTCAGCATGCCGGCGGCAGTGGGCAGCGCACAGGGTCGCACACAGAGGTGGCACATGGTTAATTCAGGTTTGACTGCCATGGCCCTGGCCGCGGCTGCAATGGCCAGTGTGGTGGGCATGGCCTGGCTGGCCCTGGCCATGCCTGTGCATTGGGCGCAGTGCCGTGGCTTGCCCTTGGCCAAGGCACATCCACCCCAACGTGTTTTGCGAGTGATGGGTGCACTGGCGCTACTGGCTGCTTTGGCTTTGTGCCTTTGGGCAGACCGCCCTTCGATTGCCGTGTTGGTGTGGGTTATGCTTCAAACAGGCAGCGCGTTTGCCGTGGCATTTGCACTTGGCAAGCGGCCAGCCTGGCTACGCGTGTGTTGGCCCCGGCTTTAAATTTTGCGAGCCAACCAAACCGCTGCCGCCGAGCCGTGGCCCACGGCGCTGCACCACAGGCGCTGAAACGCATTCGCCTGTTGGCCCAAGGCCAATGTTGCGGCTTCATCTCGGTGGGCACATTCGTCGGCTTGGTAGCTTTGTAACTGGGCCAGCAGGGTTGGATGGGTGCCCAAAGTGTGCAGCTTGTCAATTTGTTCGGCGTAATGCCGGTCTACAAAGCTTTCCACCGCCTCGATGGTGAGGTAAACACTGCGTGCACCAAACATGGCGGGCAACGCCCCTGTTAAAAACCCGGCCACGCGCCAAGCGGGCAGTAATTTGCTGCGCCTTAGCACTGGCAGCACATTGTTGATGCCTTGCAAGTGCTTTTGTTCGGTGTGCAAATGGTGCTGCGCAAACTCACGCAGGGCCGGGTTGCGGGTGACTGCCAATATGCCTTTGTAAATCCACACCGCGCCGGTTTCCCCGGCTTGGTCCGAGCGCAAATCGGCCACCATGCTGGCAGGCAAATCATCGGCGGCCCACCATCGCATGGCGTGTTGCATGCGAGGGCGTATTTTTAAAAACCCACGGTACGTCCATTCCATCAACAGAGCCAGGCCCGGTACCTTGGCCAAGTGGCCCAGCCAGCGCCAGCCTGGCAAGGCCAGCCACAACGTGGCGAATGCCGCTGCGCCACTTTGCATGCGGCCGCTGGGTGTTTGAACATGGAAGCGTTGCATCAAGACATCGCGGCTGCACTGGGCGGGCAGGGGAGTGCCCTCGCAAGACAC
>NZ_CAXQZX010000149.1:0-13974 GCF_964228395.1 Limnobacter sp. | reverse complement strand
GTCCGATTTGCCGGCAATGCCCAGCACGGGGCAAGTGATGTTTTTGAAATTCACCACGCTTTTGCCAACCTTGAACTGACCGTGTGCCGTTTCGTTTTCCAGCCAAATGCTGCAAAACCAATCGCGTATTGCGCCCCCGGGGTAAGCCTCCAGGCTGTCGATAAAGGCAGCCTGGTTGGCGTGCTGGGCCACGTAGTCGCGGTCGTCCAGTTGGGTGATCAGGTTCCAATAACCCTTCAGGCTACCCACGGGGTCGAGCAATTTAAAGCCAATCACATTGACCCAACCTGGCGTGTACAACAACTTGGCCGGCACTTTGCGGAAATTGATCCGCGCAGCCTTCAACATATTGGCAAGGCGCTTGTACTGCTTGCCCACCACCCCGTTGGCATGGCCATCGATGGGAGTGCCGTAGGTCACAATGCTGTTGATGTTGGGGTCCTGGGTTAAAGCCGTGTAGGCCAGGCACATGCCACCGCCCATGCTCCAGCCTTGCAGGTTCAGTTTTTCGCTCCCGCTGTGGGCACGCACCGCTCTCAGGCAAGCGGGCAAAAAATCTTTGATGTAGTGCTCAAGGGTAAGGCCAGCTTCTTTGCGGGTGGGCTTTCCCCAGTCCACCAGGTACACGTCAAAACCTTGAGCCATCAAATAGCGCACAAAACTGCGCTCGGGCAGCAGGTCATACACAAACATATTCACGGCCAATGGGGCCACCAACACCAAGGGGATGCGCTGGCGTGTCTTGTTCACGGCGATGGTGTCTTCCCCAACCGTGATCTGCTCTTCCTGCAGGGGCAGGTAGTGGCGAACGCTGTGAATGCCCGACTGGTAAATTACCTCGAAAGGCTGCAGGCCCGCGCGCACCATGCTTTGGGCCTTGAATAGGCGATCCCAGCCGTTGGAAGACATGTGGCCAATGCGGCGCAGTGATAAAGCGTTGGAAGCCATGGCAAAAATCCCGGTGTTGTTGTGTTGGAAGTGCCCGGGATTTTAGCAGGGCCCAAGGCCGCAATTCTTGTGCAGCCGCTCTAAAGTTACCGATAGGTTACATAGATCATTTCCAGGCCAGCCCCACGCTGACACCGGCCAACCACTGGCGTTCGCTGGCAGGCTCAAAGTACTGCCCCGCAGACTGGTTCACGATCACCGAGCCCACGTATTGTTTGTCAAAGAGGTTGTCCACACGCGCATAGGTGCGCAGCCGCCAGCCTCCTGCCAAGGGCCAGGTCTTGCTGGCCCGAAGGTTGACCACGCTGTAACTGGGGGCAAATGCATCGTTGGCGTCGTTGGCAAACAAACGGTCCACATAACGCATTTCTACCGCCGCCTCGTAAAGTTTGTTGGGTGCGTAACGCAACTCGCCAAACAGTGTTTTTTGCGGAATGC
The DNA here is from genome assembly GCF_964228395.1 of Limnobacter sp. Taxonomy (GTDB): domain Bacteria; phylum Pseudomonadota; class Gammaproteobacteria; order Burkholderiales; family Burkholderiaceae_B; genus Limnobacter. The sequence continues at coordinate 12,588 of NZ_CAXQZX010000149.1, read as the reverse complement.
TCGGAAGGCTATTGCCAGCCACAATGCCATTGACTGACGTGTCGTAGGTGGCGCGTATGTAGTTAAACGCCGCTGTGCCTTGCCATGCCGGGGCAAACGCATGTTGGAGTGCAAGCTCTGCACCCTCGCGGCTGGTGCCGCCCGCGTTCTGAAACGATGTGGCGCCCCCTGCACTGGCCAGTACCACAATTTCATTCTCGGTTTCGACGGTGTACACGGCAGCGTTCAGCAGTGTGGCCACCCCAAGCTTGGCCTTCAGCCCCACTTCCAATTGCTCACTTTTGGCAGCCTCCAGTTGAGCATTAAAGTTGGGGCTGGGAGGAGCCACCGACAAATACGCCGTTTCGAGCAAGGTGGGGGTTTCAAAGCCCTCGCCATACGACACATAGGTGTTCACGGAGGGGCTCAGGCGGTAGGTCAGACCAATGTTGGAGGTAATTTCTTCGTATTTCTTGCTGCCACTGCCATCGCCATTGATTAAGAACTGGTCACGCGATTCAATTTCAATGCTCGAATTGCGAAGGCCAGCCAACACGCTCCAGCGCTCCGCAAAAAACCATTCGCCCTGTACATATTGATCAAACTGGCTGGCCGTGTTGGCCTCGTCGCGATTGGGGGTGGAGCTGGCGCCAAAAAAGCCCAAGCGGGCTTGCTCAAGCTCACCCACGGTCAAGCCCACGTGGGTGAACAAAGGCTTACCCAACAGGTCCACTTGGTGGGCCAAACGCAGGTCGGCACCACTGTAGGTGTTGTTCAGGTCGATCACAGCGCTGCTGGGCAACACCTGGCGAATTTTGCGCTCGCCGTGGTAGGGGGTAAAGGTGAGGCGGGTGGTCGGCGCAAACCGGTGTTCCAGCGTCATGCCTGTTTGAGTTTGCTCCACGGTTTTATTGGTGTTGCGCGCCACGGCGTTGTTGCCCGCTTGACGTCTGTTCTGCGCCAGCTGCGCGGCTGTTAAACCACCGGGGTCTTGGGCCAGAGGAATGTCCACATGGTTGACCACCCAGGCCAAGCGGGTCGCCTCGCCAATGTTCCACACCATTTTGCTGTTGAAATTATCACGACGCGCACGGCTGTGGTCGCGGTAGCCATCGGTGCGGAAGGTGGAGGCATCCACCACAATGCCCAAGGTTTGGTTGCCCTTGGATGCTTTAAAACCACTGCGGCGCGCACCATCAGTGCCAAATATTTGATCGAACTCCAGCGTGGTGCCCAGGCCTGGGTTCTCTGTCTCGATCAAAATAACCCCGCCCGATGAGTTGCCATACAGCGAAGAAAAAGGCCCGCGCAACACCTCGATGGACTCGGTGGAACTGAGACTGAAATGAGATATTTGACCAGACCCATCGGGCATGGTGGCCGGAATGTTGTCTGAAATTAAACGCACCCCCCGCACGCCCGATGTAGCGCGCGCCCCAAAACCGCGAATCGAAATTTGCAGGTCTTGGGCAAAGTTGTTGCGATTGTTGATCACCAGGCCTGGCACGCGGGTCAGCGTCTCCGACAAGTTCACCTTGAATCCACCTGCCGCCTGCAAAGTGCCAGCATCCACCTTGCTGACCGAGGCCGGCACCTCAAAGGGGTCTCGGGCATCGCGGGTGGCTTGCACCACCATGGCATCCAGCACAGGGGGGCTTGACGAGGCCGTTGCGGTGGGCTCTTGCAAAGCGGTGGAAGAATCGGCTTGTGCCATGGCGAGGGGCCAAGGCGCGCCAACCAGCAGGCCGACGCAAGCCAGGGCCTTCACAGTGGGGGGGCTTCTGAACATCTTGATATTTCTTGTGTGAATTGACGGACTATTTATAAACGTTTTTGGCCGCCACGCAAAGGCTGGTAATCCATGATCCACGGCGTGAGCACATTTCTTCTGGAAGAATTACTCTGCCCACAAGCCATTTACCTTTGTAGAATCTTGAATACTTTTAAAACACAGGAGACACCCCATGTTGCACGCCCTCGAGGTGCTGTTTTTGCGCATCTACATGATGATTTTCAAAGCAGTCACCGCCATCATGCCGTTCAAATGGCCCAAGGTGTTCGAGGGCAATCAGTCCTCCCTGGACCTGGTGCGGCACATGGCGCAAAAAGGTCACGGCAGCATTCTGATTGTGACCGATGCCGTGCTGATGAAGCTGGGAGTGCTGAACAACATTTTGGCCGAGCTGGACAAACTGCAGGTGAAATACGCCGTGTACGATGGCGTAGAGCCGAACCCCACCGTGCAGCAAATTGAAGCAGGCTACCAAATCCTGAAACAAAACAATGCACAGGCGATTCTGGCAGTGGGCGGCGGCAGCCCCATTGACGCAGCCAAGATGATTGGTGCACGCGCCAAAAACGAAAAACCCATTGTAAAAATGACCGGTTTGTTCCGCGTGTGGCGTGGCATGTTGCCCCTGTATGCCGTGCCCACCACAGCAGGTACAGGGTCTGAATGCACCATTGCAGCCGTGGTGACCGACACCGCGAACAAACGCAAGCTGGCCGCCATGGACCTCAAGCTGATGCCCACCGCAGCAGCCCTGGACCCATCGCTGATGGTGGGCTTGCCCGCTCACATCACAGCAGCGACGGGCATGGACGCACTCACGCACGCCGTAGAGGCCTACGTGTCCCGCAACGCCATGAAAAAAACCGACGAGAAAGCCGTTGAAGCCACCAAGCTCATCATGCAATACCTGGAAACCGCTGTGGCCGACGGCAGCAATCTGGAAGCACGCCAAAAAATGGCTCGCGCCTCGCATTTGGCTGGCATTGCATTCACCCAGGCAGGCGTGGGCTATGTGCATGCCATCGCCCACAAATTTGGGGCCCTGTACCACACCCCGCACGGTCTGGCCAACGCCATCGTGATGCCCTATGTGCTGGATTACTCTTTGCCCAACTGCGCTTCGCGCTTGGCCGAACTGGCCCGCCACTGCGGCATTGGCCAAGCTGGGGCAGACGATGTTCACCTGGCGCAAGCCTTCGTACAGCGCATTCGCGACATGAACGCCAAGTTTGGCATTCCCACAGAATTAAAAGACCTCAAGGCCAGCGACATTCCCGAGATCGCCAAGTCTGCCATCGGCGAAGCACGCTTTACCTACGCCGTGCCCCGCTACATGGACAAGCCAGTGGCCGAGCAAGTGATTCGCCACATGCTGCCCAAGGCTGCATAAATCCACATAAGCGGCAGCGCTGGCCCGGCGGCGTTGCACCACACCCCAAGGCCCGCACCATGTGCGGGCTTTTTTTTCCTTCATTCGAGCTGACACCTTGTACACCCAGGTCGTGAGGTATACACTAAATTACATCTCTGGTATTAATTAGTTTACCAATGTCAAAATCTGACCAACTTTTGAAGGCTTTAGCCAATTCAACCAAAGCAGGCGGTGGTATTCACAGCGCAGCAGAATTGGCATTCATGCTCAATCTCACTTGTGATGCAGCATTCAGGAAATTTTTGACCGACTGTGAAAAAAGAGGCCAAATCCGGAGGGTGCTAAAAGGTTTTTACGAAAGCTCAATCACCCCGCCAGAGCCAACCACAGCCATCTACAAACTCATCAAAAAAATGCGCAGTGGGGTGCTGAGCTACATCAGCCTGGAGAGCCAACTGAGCCAAACAGGTGACATTTCGCAAATTGTGATGGGCCGGGTAACCGTGGTCACCAAGGGCAGAAGTGGTTGCTTCGATACACCTTATGGAACGATTGAACTAACCCACACCAAACAGCCTGTCGAGAAAATTGTCCCAAATTTGTATTATGACCCCGACATCAAAATGTATCGGGCAAAAACCGTGCAGGCGTTGGCCGACCTGAAACACTGCAAGCGCAATCTTCACATGGTGGAACGCTGAGATGCTAAAGCCCCTCGTCCAACAAATCACATTAATGAACCCCGACTACACCGAGGTAACGGATGTCATCGAAAAAGAGATACTGCACCACGACATCATGGATGTGCTGATCAAACAAGGCGCACTGCAGCGCCTCACATTTATCGGTGGCACGTCATTGCGCATGTGTCACAACAGTTCAAGAATGTCTGAGGATCTCGACTTCAATGCCGGACACGATTTCTTGCCCTCTGATTTCGAAGGACTTGAATATGAAATCCAGCGCTACATAGAGAACAAGTATGAAACAGAGGTGTTTGTAAACAAACCTTCTGAAATAAAACAGGGTGACACAGTGTCTTGGACGATCAGTATTGTGAAGGAGCCCAATCGTCCCGACCTGCCTCGACAAAAAATGCACATTGATGTGTGCGCCATTCCTTCATTCGATATCGAGAAGCGCCCGCTATTGAACCACTACAACATACCAGTGCCCACTGAAGGAATTCTTGTACCCGTTCAGTCTTTGGGTGAAACACTGGCAGACAAACTGATCGCCTTGGCTTACCGCTCAAGGCGAATTAAGCCCCGCGACCTGTGGGACATCGTTTGGATCAAGCAGCGCGGCATTACGCTGCCAAAACACCTTGTCGAAAAAAAGCTGCTGGCACGGCAAAAACAAACCAAGGATTTCCACGAGGCGCTGGCCCAACAACTCGAGACATTAAAAACGAAAGACGAAGTTCGTATCGATTTTCATTCTGAAATGTCCCGTTTTCTTCCGAGGAACATCAAGCAAAGAACACTGGACAATCCAGAATACTGGGCTTATTTACAAAACGAAGTGTGCGCTGTTGCATCTGAATTGCTCAACAACATTCCCCCACCCCATCCATTCAACATGGGGTGAGAATCACTTTACAAACTCTTCAAGAATTCAATCAGCGCTTGCCTGTCCTGCTTGCTAAGCTGCTCATAAAGCGCTTTGCTGGTGTTGGCCTCACCACCATGCAAGCGTATGGCTTTGTCGAAGTCGCGACCTGCACGCCCATCATGCAACAGGGGCTTGTTGGTCTGCCCCACGCCCCACAGGGGCGGGGTTTTCCATTCAGTGGCAGTGCCCAACCCTTCAGGCGCATTGTCCGCCAACTCTGGCCCAAGGTCGTGGAGCAACAAATCTGAATACAGCCACACCTCACGGTCGCCCATGGGCGCGCCCAAATTGGCAGCTGTTTTAAGCATGGGCGTGTGGCAGGCCACACAACGTGTGTCTTTAAACACCTGCTCGCCGCGCAAGGCCTTGCCTTTTAAAACAGGGCGCGGGGGCGGTGCAAGCCAGCGCTGAAAATCTGCCACCAACTGCGCTTCGCGCAGGGTGACGGCCTCGCCCACAAAGGGCGTGCACTCCACTGGAGCAAGGTTCCCCGAGGGGCGCACCGGCACTGAAAACACAGGGTGGGAGGTGGCTATTCCAAGCTCGGTGCTAAATGCACCTTGGGTAAAAGCCAGCACATCAGCCACAAACCCACGTGCACCAAAACGCCCAACGGCCTGATCGGTGGTATTGATGTCGTTGATGCCGCCCGGGAACATCGCCCCCGCCCTGCCGCTGACTTCGGGATACGCTTGTGCAGCCGCCTGCCCGTTGGCAATGATGGCACTGTCAGGGATGGCCTCAATCAGGCCGATACCGAACAAGTGGGGCGTGGCTCGAACCGTGCTGGCCAAGGCGTTGTCAGGAACGCGCTCTGGGGCAAGGTTGCAACCGGGCACCTGCGCTGGAAATTCATCGGCCACCGAGCGGGCGTGCACATGGGGTGCTCCATCGGCCTGCGTTAGCAAACCCACAGCGAACTGCGGAGCCAACAGCGTGGTGAACCTTGAAATGGTGCGGCTGGGGTCGGTGCCGCCTGTGGCGGGTTGACCATGGCATTCGGCGCAGCTTTGTGCATTGAACACCGCCCCCAGGCCATTGGATGGCTCAAACACTTTTTCGAACAGGGCCTTGCCAAACTCAAACCGCTCCAGTTGGGCCGCGTCCAGACCATCCATGGGTTTGGCCCACAGGACCGGCTCACGTTGTGCCGCTTGCACTGGGCCCGCTGGGGCAGCGCTTGCGCTTGGGTTGGATGAAGTGGATGTGTTGGACAGGTCTTCGGTACTGCAGGCGGCCAGCAGCGCCGCCATGGCCAGCGTGGGCCCGACATGGCGATTTTTCATATCTAAAATTATGGTTTTATATTTCTCAAGAGCGCTCTTCAACAAAAGCGCCATCCCATGCAGTTTTACTGCGCTGTGGGGAATTCAGATTCAAAACAAGGGCTGGCGTGTTAGGTGAGCCATTTCACTGCGATTGAAAACGTCACAAAGGCGATGGCCGTGCTCAACAATACAATTTGTGCAATGCGTCTGGAATCGGCCTCGAACCGTTCAGCCAACACGGTGATGCTACTGGCGCTGGGCAAGGCGGCCACCAACACCAGCACAGTGAGTGATTGTGGATTTAGCGCAAAACCAGCTTGCATGTAAAGCCAACCTGCCCCCAGCACCAAAGCCGGGTGTATTAGCAGCTTGTAAAACACCACCAGCGGGACGTCACCCAGGCGAGCCAAGCGCCCCGCCCCAGCTTCCACGGGCGTGGCGGGTGGCCGAGCCAACATGGCCCCAATGGTAAACAGGGCAATGGGTGAACACGAGTTGGCCAACATGCTCACAATTTGGTCCACGGGTTGCCATGGCATAAAGCTGTTGGCCGAGGCCAGGGCACCCAGCATCACAGCCCAGGGCAAAGGGTTTGCCAGCACGCCGCGCATCGCCTTTTTTGCGGCAGCCAAGGGGCTTTCCTGAGCGTTGTGCCCAAGGCGCGACAGGGCAATGCACACCGAGGAGGTGATGATCATGTCGATTGAAATGGACACCACCGCTGGCCCAACGCTGTCTGGCCCAAGCAATGAAACCAGTATGGGCATGCCCATAAAGCCGGAGTTGGGAAAAGCAGTGACCAAAGCACCAAAGGCGGCGTTGTTCCAACTGTGCCCCATGCGTAGGGCCGTGAATACACCCAGGCCCACCATCAACATGGCGCACAGCAAATACAGGGCTATGGTGTGGGGGTCAAACAGTTGTGCCACCGGCATGCCTGCTGCAAATTTGTACAGCATGGCAGGCAAAGCAAAATACAACACAAAGGCATTCAAACCCGGTATGGCCCCCAAAGGGAGCAGGCGGCTGCGGGTGGCCAAATAGCCGCACAAAATGAGCGCAAAAAAAGGCAGGGTGACCAAAAAAATGTGTTGCATGTTGTCAGGATTGGTCAGTGGTTTGAATCAAGTGCCTTGGGGTTGCTCACCAGCAAACGTTGCCGAGTCATCGCGCGCAATTGCTGCCACACGGCTGCACGCTCAGGCTGCCCGGGGTCGACCTGGCCTTGGCGTATGGCATGGGCCAAACGCGTCAAGCTGGCGTCTTGTAGCGAAGGTTGATGGGCTGCCTGCGCAGTGGCTTGCGCACGGAATTGCATTTCACGTTGGGCAATGCCCATGGCATTGATCACCATCAACAGTTCGCGTTGTTGGTCGCCACTCACCGCCGCAAGAATTCGGCTCTTTAGCACCTCACGCGCACAGGCCAACAGGTCGGCACCATCGGGTTTTTCAAGCATCAGCCATGCTCCGTCATGTTTAAAATTTGCCATTCCAGTTCGGGCACCACATGGCCAGTGAGTGCGAGCAACAGCGAACGCTCTTGGCCACTGCAATGGCGTTGGGCTTGCTGCAGGGCGATTACTGCCCATGTGACGTGCGCCATCACCTCCCAGTAAGCCACCTCTGCGCGGTCTATCGGTGTGGGGCTCACCTCTTCATAACCGGCATAAAAATGCTCGCGCAGGCCGATGCCCCCGGCCTCCAATTCGTGTTGACCAAAACGCCAGCAGCGCGCGCAAAACCACCCCAGGTCCTGCAGCGGGTTGCCCCATTGGGCAAACTCCCAATCCAAAATACCGCTTAGGCCGTGCTCATCAACCATGTAGTTGCCTGTGCGGTAATCGCCATGGCAAAGCGCAAGTTGCAGATTGCGGGGGGCATGGCGTTCCAGCCACCGCAAGCCCCACTCCAATGCCGGGTAGGCGTTGGGCAGCGTGTCCAGGTAAGCGCGATGCTGTTGCACTTTCAGCAGCGCAGGGTTGCCTTCGGGCAATGGCAAAAAATTCAAGGCCGGCACAGGCGGCACAATGCTGTGAATGGTGGCCAACTCGCGGCCCAAAGCGTGGGCCAGTTCGGCGCGGTCGGGCGCGTAGCGCATGTCTTTGACAATCACATGGGCGGCAGCTGTGCCGGGCACGCATTTCATCAAAAAAAACGGTCGCCCCAATACCTGTGGGTCGGTGCACAGCAGCAATGGCTCTGGCACCCGCACGCCTGCGTTGAAGGCAGTGGCCAGCAAGGCAAATTCCTGAGCCCGGCTGTGACTGCTGGCCACGCCAGCCGTGGCCGAGTCGCAACGCAACACACAAAGCACCGTGCCATGGTGAGGGCCACCATCGACCTCCAGCACAAGGCGCCAGTTTTCCTGGATGGCACCGCCACTCAAGGGTACTAGCTGCTCAATACGCACCCGACGGGCATTCCATTGCGCTGCAATGTGCCGGGCCAGGGCCTGTTGGAATTCGCTGTTCATCTGCTTACAAACCACTCACCAAATGGCCGCGGTCCACTGGAATGCAGGCGCCTGTCATGCCTGCACTCGCTGGGCTGGCCAACAGCAACAGCGGCCCATCCAGATCACTCAAACTGCAAAACTGCCGGCTTGGAATGCGGTTGCGCAACTTTTCGCCAAGCTCACTTTGCAAAAAATCGCGATTGATGTTGGTGGACACATAGCCTGGCATCAGCGCATTCACACGAATATTGTTGCGGGCCAATTCCAGCGCCAGTGCCTTGGTGGCCTGCAGCACGCCTGCTTTGGAAATGGCGTAAGGCGCAATGCCCCCAGCCACGCGTTCGCCCAATATGGATGCGATGTTCACAATACTGCCCGCCTTGCCAGCGGCCACCATGCGCCGTGCCCCCTCGGTGGCAACCAGCCACACGCCTTTCAGGTTGGTGTTTAATATTTGGTCGTAATCGGCCTCGCTGTGCTGAAGCACGGGCTTCACAATGCTTTGCCCGGCGTTGTTCACAATCACATTGGGCACACCCACCAAGGTCTCCATCTGCTCAAACGCGTGTTGCACCGAGGAGGCTTCGCTCACATCCATGGCCACAGCCACCGCCTTGCCACCGCCTTGGTGTATGCGCTGCACCAAATCATTTAACTTGGCCGTGTTGCGCGCGGCCAGCACCACCGTGGCCCCGTGCTTGGCCAGCAAGGTTGCAAAGTGTTCACCCAAGCCGCTGGAGGCCCCAGTGACCAACACCAATTGCCCCTGCATACCAAACAAATCGTGTTGCATGCTCATGATTGCCCCGCTGCATGGTGCTGGCCCGCCAGCATTTTTTTGCCCATGCTGTGGCGATGCACCTCGCTGGGTCCGTCATAAATGCGGAACGCCCGCATGTCGGTAAAAATTCGACTCACCACGGTTTCGCCTGTCACGCCTTGCCCACCCAATATTTGAACGCTGCGGTCCACCACCCGCCACTGCGCCTCTGAGCACACCACCTTGGCGCGACTGCTCTCAAAGTTGCAGCGCTGGCCTTGATCAAGCATCCAGGCGGTGTGCCAAATGTGCAAGCGGGCGGTTTGCAAATCCATGTCGTTGTCGGCCAGCATGAATCCAACCCCCTGGTGATGCCCCAACACCTGGCCGAACGCCTCACGCTGCCGTGCATATGCCAGAGCGATGTCGTGCGCACGGCGTGCCTGGCCCAACCAGCGCATGCAGTGGGTTAAACGGGCAGGGGCAAGGCGCACCTGTGCGTAGCGAAACCCCTTGCCCAACTCGCCCAATACAGCGTCGGCAGACACTCTTAGGCCATCAAACCGCAACACACCGTGACCGCCAACAAAGCAGGCATCCATGGCGTCCATGGTGCGCTCCAGCACAATACCCGGCGCATTCATGTCACTTAAAAACCTGGTGGCGCTTCCATCGTCCATACGCGCCATGATGATGACCACCCCTGCACCCTCGGCCCCTGTAATAAACCACTTCGTGCCGCGGATGAGGTAACCATCGCCATCTTTTGTAGCAGTGGTGTTTAACATGGAAGGGTCGGCACCCGCGCCGGGCGCGGGTTCTGTCATGGCAAAGCAAGAACGCAAATGCCCCTGCACCATGGGTCTTAACCAGCGCTCTTTTTGCGCCGGGGTGGCCACCGCCTCCAGCAAATGAATGTTGCCTTCATCGGGCGCATGAATGTTCATGGCGGTTGGCCCAAGGTGGGAATAACCGGCCTCTTCAAATGCGATGGCTTTTTCCAGGTGGGTCCATCCACGTCCGCCCATGTCGCGGCTGGCATGGGGGGTCAGCAAATCGGCCTTTCTGGCCCGCTCCACCAGCTCTTTGCGCAAGGCCTCACTGGGCCCATGGGCACCCTGGCGGGCATCCTGTTCAAGGGGAATAATCTGCTCGGCAATAAATCCACGCACTTCAGACTGAAGCGCTTGTTGGCTGGGGCTCAGGGTGAAATCCATGGTTGTTGCTTACACCGCTTGTTCTGCACACCCCATGAAGATAATTGAGTTCACTGTTCTACACAAAAACCGGCCGGTGAAACTGGCCTGCTTTGCGCCAAATTAGGTGAATACCCTAGCGTGAATTCAGCGGTGTTACTCGTCTTGTGTGGAGCACTCCGCCGCTTTGGGATTGTGGTGGCAACGCACGCGTTTCAATATGCCCATCATGCGCGGGTCATAAACGCCCTCGGCCGTGAGTTGCAGGCGAGCCTGCTGCATCATCACATTGTATTTTTCCTGGTCGGGAGCGCTCACATCCATCCAGTATTGGTTCGGCACCTGCTTTTCAATTTGCCGGATGGCGGCAATGGCTTGGTCCACGTACTGCAAACCAAACTTGCGCATTTTCATCAGCCTGTCATCCAGATCGGGCACTTCCTTTTCAATGCGCTCACGGTTGATCACCGCCGAGCCGGTCACATTGATGAGCGGCATTTTGTACACGCCACCCTTGGTGCCCAACCCCCGGTACAGCTCCAGCGGCGCAAAGGCCAAGGCGGGTGCGGCAATAATATCCACAACACCGTTGTTAAACTTTTGTGCAAAGTTGGTAATGTCGCTGGGCACAGGTTGAGCGCCCAGTTGCTGAATCATCTTGGCCTGGCTTTTGTCCCAGTCCATCACAGCCACTTTTTTGCCCGCCGCTTTTTCAATCGAATTGATGCTGCGGTCATTCACCATCACATACGCCGCCCCCAATGGGGCCAGGCCCACGACCTGGTACTTGCCACTAATCGACAAGGGGTAGGTCTTCTCGCTGCCCATGAGCACTTGCAGTGCTGTTTTGACATGCTCATAGGTGGGCAAAGCCCCCACGGCATCCAGGCTGCCCATGAAGGGATTGAACATGCGCGCGCGCAGAGTGGTAATGGCCACCCCCTCGCACTGCCCAGTGCGAAATGATTCAGCGGCCACACCCTCGTTGGTGAATGGCAAAAGCTCCACGTACAAATTCCATTTGCGTGCCTCAATGGCGATGTCTTGTGCAATGCCATACACCGGACCAGCCCGACCCATGATGTCAAAAATACACACCTTCACATGCAGGGGTTTGTCCAGCGGTTTCATCTCTTTCATGAGCTGCTCAGACAACTTGTTCATCATGCCCGGCGGCATTTTGGGCAGGTCTTGAGCCTGAACGGCGGCTGGGGCAAATGCACTCGCCAAAACAAGGGCTGCCTGCGCCAATGCGCGGGTGCTGCGGCTACGTGGATGCATGTGGTCTCCGATGGCAAGCCTCGTGCTGCAGGCCTTTTGTAGTGAATGTTACCGAGCGTATACAAAGGCCCGGGATGCTGTCAATTAAGCCCTGAAACACTCCCCCAGCCGCATGACAAGGGCGCCATCAAAACGTATACTGAACCCGTTGTAGTTGCAGTACCCCGCCATGACCAAACCCACTTTTGCACCCGCTGCCCGGCTTGGCTGCATAGCCAGCATTGCCCTGGCCAGCGTTGTACCAAGCAGCCTCGTTTTGCTACCCACGCCAGGCCTTGCTACCACAAGCCCACCGGCGGCAAAAACCCCGTTGAACAAGGGCTGCCCGGCTGTACTCAATGTCACCCTGCCGCGCCTTCAAGACGAAAAGCCGATCGATGTGTGCAGCGTGGCTGGCAAGGTTACCTTGGTGGTCAACACAGCCAGCAAATGTGGGTTTACCGGGCAATACGAGGCGCTGGAAACACTGCACAAAAAATATGGCTCCAAGGGGCTTGCGGTGCTGGGCTTTCCCACCGGGGATTTTGCCAATCAGGAATACGCCAGCAATAGTCAAATTGCCAGCTTTTGCAAAAATACCTTTGGCATTCAATTCCCCATGTTTGCCAAAAGCACCACGGTGGCCACATCACCCGCCCTCAACCCGGTTTATAAAAATCTTTACGCTCTGGGCTTGCCCAGCCCGGGCTGGAATTTCAACAAATATTTAATTCTGCCCGATGGCACCGTGCGGCATTATGCCGCTGGGGTGTCGCCCTTGAATTCTGAAATTGAGCAATTGATCGCGCAGCATGTCACAAACCAGCAGTAAACCCGGCAGCATCACGGTTTTTTATGATGGATCCTGCCCCTTGTGCCGACGAGAGATC
>NZ_CAXQZX010000148.1:0-7202 GCF_964228395.1 Limnobacter sp. | reverse complement strand
CGCCAAGCCCCGCTTGGCGGGAAACCGAATCGGATGCAATGGCGACATTTTCGCCTTGCATGCCCCCTCGGCAGGGACAAGAAGGGATACACGGGCTGATCCCAGGCCAAGGGGGCGGTGCCACCCCGGCCCAAAAGCGCGGCGCACAGCACTCTAAAGGGCTGAATCCAGGCCCAGTGGCCCGTGCCACCTCAGACCTGAGGCGCCACACCAAAACGCTGCTCAATAAAAAACGCTGCACCGAGAACCAACCCAGTGCAGCGCTTCACGAACTAAGCCGCCAATCAAGCCGCGTAACGGCGAATCCGAATCGACATGTCTTCCAACCACCGAATGCCGCTTTGCTCAGCTCGCTCACACCAGGCCTGCAACTGCGCCAACATTTGTTCACGGCTCAAGTTGGTTTTTTCCCAAATAGCTCGCAACTCACGGCGCATTTCAACCAGGGTGTTTAGCATTTTCGATTGAGCACACAATTGGGCCAACTCAGCCTGCTGTTGCTCAGTCAGCTTCACCTCATCAATGGAGAGCAATTTTTTGGCCTTGGTCAACACACTGCGCTCTTGAGCGTTGCGGGCACGCTGCTTAAGCAAAGCAGCCTCCGAACGGAACGCCTTGCGCATGGAGCTCGCATAGCGGGCCATCACGTCGTAACGGTGATTAACCACGGCCTGTACAGTGGCCAGGTCCAGGGCTTTTTTGCCATCGGGGCTAAAACGCGGGGCCTCTGCCACCTTTTTCACTTTGGCCAAACCCAAGGCACTAAAAATACGGATGTACATCCATCCGATGTCGAACTCGTACCACTTGGAACTGAGTTTCGCGGATGTGGCATGCGTGTGGTGATTGTTGTGCAGTTCCTCACCGCCAATCAAAATACCAAAAGGCGAAATATTGCGACTTGCGTCGGGGCAATCAAAGTTGCGGTAGCCCCAAAAGTGACCGATGCCGTTAATGACGCCAGCGGCCAGCACAGGGATCCACAGCATTTGCACACCCCAAATGCTCACGCCAGGGAAACCAAACAAAATGAAGCTCAGCACCAGGGTAAAGCCCACGCCTTGCCATGGAAATTTTTCGTACACGTTGAATTCCAGCCAATCACTGGGTGTGCCGTGGCTGTATTTGGCCAGGGTTTCCTTGTTTTTAGCCTCTGCGCGATACAGCTCGGCGCCCTCCCAAAACACCTTCTTGAGCCCACGGGTTTGGGGGCTGTGGGGGTCGTCTGGGGTTTCACACTTGGCGTGGTGCTTGCGGTGAATGGCCGCCCAAGCGCGTGTGCTCATGCCTGTGGTCAGCCACAGCCAGGCCCTGAAGAAATGAGCCAAGGCGGGGTGCACTTCGAGGGCACGGTGGGCCTGGCAACGATGCAAATAAACGGTAACGGCCACAATGGTAATGTGGGTCACCACCAGGGTGTACACCACCATTTCGCCCCAAGAGGCGCCGGTCAGGCCGGAGGTCAAAAAATCAATCATGTTCACAATCTCTGTTGTCGTGGTTTAACAGGCACGGTCAACTTGGCTTGCTTCTGGGTCGCCGTGTAATCTATTTTCAGTGTACAAGTGTACTTTTAAAGCCGAAACACATTTGGAATTTATATTCAGTTCAGGCCTTGGACCGTTGTAACACTGCTGCAAAAAAGCCGTCCGATTCGCCATCTTCCGGCCAAATTCGAAGCATGTCTTGCGCTGTATCCGCCTTGGTGGGGCGTTCTCCAGGGTTGAGCACCTCCGTCCACCGACGAAGGCGAAACTCAGGATGATCCTGAAGAAATGCTTGAACAATGTCTTCGTTTTCGTCGCGAAGAACACTGCAGGTGATGTACACAAGCCGACCATCGGGCTTCACCAAACGGGCCGCATGCTCGATGATGGATTTTTGCTTCACTTTTAATTCTGACAGGCTTTGCAAATCCTGTCTAAACTTTAGATCCGGGTTACGCCTGAGGGTTCCCATGCCGCTACAAGGCACGTCCACCAGCACCCGGTCTGCTTTCCCGAAATACTTGTTCAGGCGTGCATCAGCCTCATCATTAATCACCATGGTGTAAAAATTACTCAAACCTGCGCGCGCGGCGCGTGGCTTGAATTTTTGCAACCGACGCTCCGAAGTATCCAGCGCAACCACACGGCCTGTGTTTTTCATCAGGGCTGCAATGGCCAGGGTTTTACCACCTGCACCGGCACAAAAATCAATGACCAAGTCGCTTCGCCGTGGCGCCACCAAGCGGCTCACCCATTGGCTACCGGCGTCCTGCACCTCCATCAGACCATCCTGAAACAACTCGGTTCGCCCAATCACAGGCTTACCCACTGCGCGCAATCCATCTGGCAGGCCCTCAATGGGGTGCATTTCGATGCCCAAAGCCGCCAAAGCCGCCAACAATTCAGCGCTGGTGGTTTTAAGCGTATTCACCCGCACATCCAAGGGGGCAGCACTTAAAACCGCTTGCGCGAAGCTCTCTGCGCGGCCCACCCCAAACTGCTCTTCAAGCTTGCGGTAAAGCCATTCCGGCAAACAAGTGCGCGCTTCAAGGTTGAGGTTATCAGCCTGCACATTGATTACACGGCTCAGCCACTCGTTATCCTCGCGTTTGCCAGCCGACCAAATGGCCTCTGGCGCACCGCTCCAAAGCAGGGCCAGCTTGGCTTGGCGCATCACCGAAGGCCCTTCCCCAGCTTGGGCAAGGTGGTTAATCCTGAAGCGGTATCGCAACCAGCAATAGGCAGCCTCTGCGACCAAGGGGCGATCACGGCCCCCCAACTCGGGATGATCTTTAAAAAATCGTGAAATGGTGGCATCCGCTGGACCGTCGAACTGATTCAACAAATCAATCAGCTGGGCGACTTGGCTGACCAGTCCGTACCTGGAAATGGTGGCGTCTTTGGCCTTGCGTGGGCCGCCCTTGCCAGCAGGTTTGCGAAAGGGCGTGTTCTTTTTGCCTGTGTTTGCCATGGCAATGGTGTTCTCTGTGGAGGTTTATGGAAGGGCGTGCACCAAAGCGTTGGCCAGCGCGCCCTGAAGGCGCCCTTGAGCCAACACAATTTGACCACTGGCCAAAGCGGCCACGGCACGCGGGTAAATCACATGCTCCAAGGCCAACACGCGCTGGGCGAGGTCCTCTGCGGTATCGCCGGGCAACACTGGCACAACGGCCTGGTCCACGATGGGGCCATGGTCCAACTGCGCTGTCACCAAGTGCACTGTAACGCCATGCACCCGCACCCCTGCATCCAGGGCTTGCTGGTGAGTATTCAAACCGGGGAAAGCGGGCAACAACGAGGGGTGCACATTCACCAACCTGCCTTCAAACCTGGCCACAAAGCCCGCGGTAAGAATTCGCATAAAGCCCGCCAACACCACCCAGTCAGGCTTGTGTTGCTCGATCAGGTCGGCCAGGGCGGCATCAAAGGGCTCCCTGCCCTCAAAACCAGTGTGGTCGAGAACGGCCGTGGGAATGCCGGCTTCAACGGCCAAAGCAAGCCCACCAGCCTGCGGACGGTTGGAAATCACCGCCGCAATGCGGTAGGCGCCAGAAGATTTGGCGTGATCGATAAGGGCCTTTAAATTGGAGCCTCGCCCGGAAATCAGGACGACAATGGTGGGTGCGGTTTTTTGCATGGCGCGAGTTTATCACTGTGCAAGGGAAAACGCCCTTGTTTTATGGAATCAGGCCGTATAATGACGGGTTGTTCTGCAACCATCCAACTCAGCTTCACGGCATGAAGATCACCCGCCGCCCGGGCACTTCCCACCAGCGCCAAGGCACTGCACTGACCATCGGCAACTTCGACGGGGTCCATCAAGGCCACGCGGCTTTGTTCGCCCGTGTTGTAAAGGCGGCACAAACCCAAGGTCTCGTGCCCACTGTGGTCACCCTGCACCCCCACCCCAAAGAGTTTTTCAGCCCCGAGTTCAAGCTCAGCCGCATTTCAACCTTGCGCGACCGAATCATCGAAATGAAGCGCTGTGGCATTGAACAGGTCTGCATATTGCCCTTCAACAAATCCACCGCCTGCCTTAGCCCTCAAGCGTTTGTGCAAGAGGTATTGGTTCGCCAGCTTAATGCAAAGCAGGTGTGGGTGGGCGACGACTTTCGCTTTGGGGCCAAACGAGCCGGTGATTTCGAACTGCTCAAAGCCCTGGGCAGCAGCCACGGCTTTACCGTTAGCGACCTCGCTGAAGTTCAAAGCAACGGCAGCCGCGTGTCCAGTTCCAACATTCGTGAAGCCTTGCAAGCCGGTGACGTACCCAGAGCCACACACATGCTCGGTCACCCGCTGGTGTATTCTGGTCATATCGTGCATGGCAAAAAGCTGGGGCGTACGTTGGGCTTTCCCACCATGAATTTGCGCATCGCCGGGCGAGCCAGTGCACTGACTGGCATTTTGGCAGTCTGGGTGCATGGTCTTGGGCCAAGCCCCCTGCCCGCAGTGGCCAGCATGGGCGTGCGCCCCACGGTGGAACAGTCCGATCAAATCCTGCTTGAAACCTTCATTCCCAACTGGCAGGGCAATGCCTACGGCAAGTTGCTGCGCATCGAAGTGCTCGCCCACATTCGCCCCGAGCAACATTTTGACTCTTTAGACACCATGGTTGAGCAAATGCACCAAGACACGACCAAAGCCATGGCTTTGCTTGCTGCCGCACAACCAAGAATCACCCACACAGGCTGTTAACCCAACATGGATTACAAAAACACTCTTAACCTGCCCGACACGCCCTTCCCCATGCGCGGCAATCTGCCTGCGCGGGAGCCCAACTGGGTCGAACAATGGTGCAAGGAAGACCTGTACAAAGCCATTCGGGAAGCCAAAGCAGGCAAACCCAAATTTGTGCTGCACGACGGCCCACCCTACGCCAACGGCGACATCCACATTGGTCACGCCGTCAACAAAATCCTCAAAGACATCATCGTCAAAAGCCGCTGCCTGGCTGGCTACGATGCGCGCTACGTTCCCGGCTGGGACTGCCATGGCATGCCCATCGAGATCCAGATCGAAAAAACCCACGGCAAGGGCAAACCCACCCTGGAGGTTCAAGAAAAAAGCCGCGCTTATGCTGCCGAGCAAATTGAACGCCAAAAAAAGGATTTCATTCGACTCGGGGTACTGGCCGACTGGGGCAACCCCTACAAAACCATGAATTTCCAGAACGAGGCCGACGAGCTGCGCGCTTTGGGCAAGATCATGGAAAAGGGCTACGTATTCCGAGGCTTGAAACCCGTGAACTGGTGCTTCGATTGCGGCTCAGCCCTGGCTGAAGCTGAGGTGGAATACAAAGACAAGCAAGACATCGCAGTCGACGTGGGTTTTGCATTCAACCCAGCACAGCTGTCAGAGTTAGCGGCTGCCTTCAACCTGCCATTGGCCACGCTGCAAGCCAAGCCAGGCCAATTGGTGATTTGGACCACCACCCCGTGGACCCTGCCGGCCAACCAAGCGCTCAACGTACATCCGGAGCTGGTTTACAGCCTGGTGGACGTGGGCAGCAAGTTTTTGTTGCTGGCCCAGGAACGGGTAAAAGCTTGCCTTGAAAGTTATGGACTCGAGGGCAACGAGGTGGCCACCACCACCGGCGCCAAGCTGGAGGGAATTGGCTTTCAACACCCGTTTTACGACCGCTTAAGCCCCGTGTACTTGGCCGACTATGTGAGCACCGATGCGGGCACAGGCATTGTGCACTGCGCCCCCGCTTACGGGGTGGACGACTTTAACACCAGCAAGGCCTATGGCCTCAAAGACAGCGACATCCTCAACCCGGTGATGGGCAACGGTGTTTATGCCGACTCCCTGCCGTTGTTTGGTGGTTTGCACATTTGGAAGGCCAACCCTTTGATCGTCGAAAAAATGATTGAGGTCGGTTCGCTCATCAAGCAAGTCAAGTTTGGCCACAGCTACATGCACTGCTGGCGACACAAAACCCCGGTGATTTACCGCGCCACCTCGCAGTGGTTTGCCGGCATGGACGTACCCGCCAATGATGGCAGCGGGACCCTGCGCGAAAAAGCCCTGGCAGGTGTTGAGGCCACGCAGTTTTTCCCGGCTTGGGGCAAAGCTCGCTTGCACGCCATGATTGCCAACCGCCCCGACTGGACCTTGTCTCGCCAGCGCCAATGGGGTGTGCCCATGGCCTTTTTGGTGCATCGCGAAACGGGTGAATTGCACCCCCGAACCCCAGAGCTGATCGAAACCATCGCCCAGCTTATCGAGAAGCAGGGCATTGAGGCTTGGCAACACATCACGGTGGAGGAGTTGATTGGCTCTGAAGCCAAAGACTATGTAAAAAACCCGGACACACTGGATGTGTGGTTCGACTCGGGCACCACACATGAAACCGTGCTGCGCGGCAGCCATGCCGATGAAAGCCATTTTCCGGCCGACCTGTACCTCGAGGGCTCTGATCAACATCGCGGTTGGTTCCATTCCTCCCTGCTCACCAGTTGCATGATCAACGGCGTAGCCCCTTACAAGGCCTTGCTCACGCATGGTTTCGTGGTCGATGGCCAAGGCCGCAAAATGAGCAAATCGATGGGCAATGTGATCGCGCCCCAACAGGTGTCCGACAAAATGGGCGCTGAAATTTTGCGCCTCTGGGTGGCCAGCACCGATTACTCAGGCGAACTCACAATCTCTGACGAAATCCTGAAACGTGTGGTCGAGAGCTACCGCCGCATTCGAAACACCCTGCGCTTTTTGCTGGCCAACCTGTCGGACTTTGATTTTGCCACGCAAGCTGTGCCCACGGGCGAACTGCTAGAACTGGATCAATACGCACTCACCTTGTTGGCCCGCCTGCAGAGCGAATGCGAAACCCATTACCAGGAATATGAATTCCACCCCATCGTCAGCAAGTTGCAAATTTTCTGCTCTGAAGATCTTGGGGCCTTTTACCTCGACGTGCTCAAAGACCGCCTGTACACCACCGGCGTTGATTCGCTTGCACGCCGAAGCGCACAAACCACGCTGTACCACATCACGCATGCCCTGCTTCGTCTAATGGCCCCCATTTTGAGCTTCACCGCAGAAGAAGCCCGCGAAGTGATGGGCAATGTTGAAGCCTCTATTTTTTGCAATGAGTTTTATCAGGTACCAACTGTGGCTGATGCAGAAGCACTTTCTGCCAAATGGGCCACCCTGCTGGCCCTGCGCGGTCGCGTGGTCAAAGAACTTGAAAACCTGCGTAGCGCCGGCGCCATT
>NZ_CAXQZX010000147.1:0-4560 GCF_964228395.1 Limnobacter sp. | reverse complement strand
TCACGTTTGCGCAGAATTTGAAGTGCGCTACCGCCCGCAATCACAAAGAACACAGTCAAGCCGCTGGCCAGCAACATGTGCGTGAAGCGATACGGGAAAGACGGGTTCCAGATAATTTCCAGCCAATTGGTGGCGTGCATCTGGCCATCAATAATTTCGAAACCCTGCGGGGTTTGCATCCAGCTGTTCAGCACCAGAATCCAGAAAGCCGATAAGGTGGTGCCAAATGCCACCAAAAAGGTGGCCAACAAATGAACCTTGGGCGACACCCGCTGTTTGCCAAACAACATCACCCCCAAAAACGTTGCCTCCAAAAAGAACGCGGTCAGCACTTCGTAGCCCAGAAGGGGGCCAGAAATGTTTCCGGTTTTCTCCATGAATCCCGGCCAGTAGGTGCCGCACTGAAAACTCATGGTGATGCCCGAGACCACACCCATGGCGAAGGTCAGCGCGAAAATTTTTGTCCAGAAGTAATGGGCCTGCTCCCATTCCGTTTTGCCAGTGCGCACATGCTGCAAGCGCAGGTAAAACATCACCCAGCCTAGGCCGATGGTGATGGTTGGAAACAGGATGTGGAAAGTAATATTGGCCGCGAACTGGATTCGGGCAAGATCAAGCGACGTGAATTCCATGCAGCACCCCACGAAAGCAACTGAATACAAACAGCCATGGCATGAATATGACCATAATTAGCTACATGCAGTCTGTCAAATTGGTTTGCTCAATGAAGCACTGCACAACGCGTACAATGCCCAATCCCCTCGCACTGGAAGCCAGTTTTGTGATCAACCGTCCCATGTTTTTACTGCTTGCAGCACTCGCCGCATTTGCCCCGCTGGCAATCGACCTGTATTTGCCAAGCTTTGCTGCAATCAGCGAGGAACTGCAGGCACCCGCAGGGCGCGTACAACAAACTGTGACCGTGTTTCTGGCCGGGTTTGCCATGGGCATGCTGTTTTATGGGCCACTCTCCGACCGGTTTGGGCGCAGGCGAATGATCTTTGCCGGGACCACCTTGTTTGTGTTGGCCAGTGTGGCCTGCATGCTGGCGCAATCCATCGAGCAATTGCTGGCGTTTCGACTGATCCAGGCCTTTGGAGGTGGGGCCGCTGCGGTCATTTCGCGTGCTGTCATTCGGGACCTGTTTGGCGAGACAGACTCCGCCCGAGTCATGGCCATGATCGCCATGGTTACCTCGCTGGCACCCATGATTGCGCCACTTCTTGGCGCGTATATTTTAGAGCTGGGTTCATGGCGTTACGAATTTCTCGCCTTGGCGCTATTTGGTGCCGCATGCACCATCGCCGCCTACCTGTTACTGCCCGAAACCTTGAGCCAAACCCGCAGCCAAACTTCCATTTCCTTGGCCTTTCGGGGTTACTGGACGGTATTCCAACACAGCGATGCACGCCTGTTGATTATCTCAGGCGGAGCGCATTTTGCCGCCATGTTCGCTTACATCACTGGCACGCCATTCGTGTACATCGAATTTTTCGATTTGAGTGAAAAAACCTACGCAGTGCTGTTTGGCTCCAACATATTGACACTGATTGGTTTTGGCTATGCCTCCACACGCTTGGTGAAACGCACAGGCACCACACCGCTCATTAAAGCCGGTTCAGCCTTGGGTTTACTCGGTGCCCTTGTGGTATTGGCCAGCGCCTGGAATGCAGGCACAGACCACTGGAACCTGGGTCTGATGGTGATCGGCTTCCTGATGTGCGTAGGATCATTGGGGTTTGTTGCCCCCAACACCACCGCACAATTGTTGGGCAAGCACCCTAAAAACGCGGGTGCGGCCTCGGCCCTGTATGGCTGCGCACAGTTTGGTTTGGGAGGATTGGCCAGTTGGGCTGTTTCGGTAGTGCACGACGACACCGCTTTACCCATGGCAGCCGCTGTGGTGGCCTTTGTTGCACTTGCATGCTGGGCCAGCTTTCGACTAAAACGCTGAACTTTTCATTGTAAGCACAAAATTATTGCCATTGTGTTTAATCAACTGCGAAATTGGCATGAAAATTGGACTTTTTGGTCCCTTTACGGTATGTTGTGTCACGAATTTATTCTGCCCAACAACCTAAACACACATTTTTGCACTGCCATATGGCCGACACAAAAGCCCAAAGTGGCGAGAACCAGCCCGACGTGGCTTGGCTCGAGAGCCAGTACAACGTCCGCTCTTACCTGCCCGATCACCCAAAAACTTTTGCTCGCTGGGCCGAACAGTCCCGCTACGCCCGTTTTGATCTGGATGGGTTCTGGAACCAGTACTTCGGTGAATCGGAAGCAGAGACCGTGGATGTCATTCCAGGCAAGCCCGGCAAGCCACTGTTGATTTTTATCCACGGCGGATACTGGCGCTCACTGGACAAATACGACTTCACCTTTCTGGCCAAGCCTTATGTGGCCCGGGGCTATTCGGTGGCACTGCTGAATTACGGCCTGATTCCACGCGTGACGATTGAAGACAGTGTTCGCCAAACCTTACGCGGCATTGAGTGGCTGTATCGCCAGGCGGATCGTTTTGGTTTTGATGCCAACCAGATCGTGGTGTGCGGACATTCGGCTGGTGGGCATTTGGGTGTGATGAGCGCGTTGGCGTTTTGGCCCCTTTGGGCCTCCGACCTGCCACAAGACGTGGTGAAGTCCGTGATTGCCATTTCGGGCATTTACGACCTGAGCCCCTTGGTGCACACACCTTTCATCCAGAAAGACCTGAAGCTGAATCAGAAGCGCACCCGCATGGTCAGCCCGGCCTTGATGCCCAAGCCCACCATTCCAGTGCACCTGGCCTTTGGCACCAAGGAAACCGATGCCTTTAAGGAACAAAGCGCTTATTTGGCATCTCACTGGGGCCTGAACCCACCTTTGCAGGTCAATGCCGATCATTTCAGCATTTGCGACAGCATCGCTGATCCAAACAGCGAACTGTTCATGCTGATTCAAAACCAGTTGCTGTTGCCATCTCACTAAGACAGCGCTAGAAACTGAACGGGTTATTCCCCCATGTTCGGTAAACTGCTTTTCAGGCTGGTGTCGTATAACTAAACTGTACACACCAGCCTGGAGGCAACAATGCCCCTCACAATCGCCTATTCCAACGCCGCCGGTTCATTGGGTCGGCGTTACCCCGATGGTCAAACACTGATGCGCAAACGTACACTTCGCCAAACCGTGAAGTTGTTCAAAGTCGGCGCCGAAGTGCTGCTGAACACCGCGCCAGCCACTGTGATTGCCTATAACATCGCCGAGTTTGGACGCTGGATATCAACAAGTCACCCGGTGCTGGTTCAACTGCACAGCGGCGAGCTTCAATATTGCCGTTTAAACGACCTGCACATTGCTGAAAACCCGAGCATGCAGACCCACTGAAGCTGACTATAATCCCGGGGATGAACTCAACATTCCCCACACCCAAAACCATTGGCTTTATTGGCCTTGGCAACATGGGGTCCGCCATGGCGGCCCACCTTTGCAATGCGGGCTACACTGTGCTGGCCTGGGCGCGCAGCGCATCCACCTTCCAAGCACTGGCTGACATCCCTCTTGTTGCGCAACCGAGTATTGAAGCCCTTTGCGCAGGTACACGCCTGCTTGCTTTGAATGTCACGAACACCGCGGATGTTCAATCGCTGCTGTTTCGCGATGGCGGCCTAGCGCAACATGCACAGCCTGGTTCGATCATTGTGGATTTCAGCACCATAGATGCGGCTGCTGTGGCCGACATCGCACGCCAATTAAAGTCCCGCGACATTGATTACATTGATTGCCCTGTCTCTGGCGGCGCTGCGGGCGCGCGCGCTGCAACCTTGAGCATGATGGCAGGCGGGGATTTGGCAGCCTTCAATCGGATTGAGCCCATGCTCAAGCATTTGGGCAAGACCATCCGGCATGTGGGGCCTTCGGGTGCCGGTCAAGCCATTAAAGCGGCCAATCAAATGGCACTGTGCATTCAATTGGTGGGCATTGCCGAAGCCATGAATTACGCACTGGAGCAAGGTGCTGAATTGAGCGTGGTACTTGAGCTGCTGCAAGCCGGATTGCCCGCGAGCCGTGTATTGGATTGGGCTGGCCCCCATATGGTGAAAGGTTTCACCGACCCGGTTTCCATTGAGGCGCACCTGCACGCAAAAGATGTGCGCATGGTGGCGGATGCAGCGAAGAAGCAGGGTTTGCACTTGCCGCTGTTGTTTAAAACCGCAGAATTGCTGGATGAACTGGTGGTCAATGGACCTAAAAGTCAGGACACGTCGAGAGTTTTTGAGGTGGTTCGCAAGCACATGCGAGCCTAGCGGCAAGCCGAACCGCTGAACAGCCGTACCGCTCGAGCTGGCGCATCAATAAGCAGCATAGCCGCACTGTTTGGGCTTGGCGCAGCCCGAATTCTCCCAACTACCCCCCTGGCTTGGGTCATGCAAAGCGCAATAGCGCCTTTGCATCGATTCCTCGCGGAATCGCCCCGCGCTGCGAGGTCGTTGGGCGGGCTGGCCTGAACTCGCCCCGAACAGCGCTGCACATGCTGCTTGTAAATTGCTGCAGCGAGTTGCGTGCTGTACGCGA
>NZ_CAXQZX010000146.1:0-8798 GCF_964228395.1 Limnobacter sp. | reverse complement strand
CTCGTCTACACTCTTTCCCTACACGACGCTCTTCCGATCTTGCAGTTTCACCCCGAGTCCATTTTGAGTGATCGAGGTCACGACCTGCTGCGCAACTTTTTGAAGCGGGTCAATGTGGCGCCCGCTCCCATCTAATTTTTTCTTTTCAAGTTTGTTATGTCCGAAGCCTTCAACTACACCGCAGCACTTAACCAATTGCTTGCTGGACAGCATTTGAGCCACGCCACCACCCGTGCAGCGTTCGAGCAACTGTTAAGCGGTGGTCTTACTCCGGCACAAATCGCGGGTCTTTTGGTGGCTTTGCGCATCAAGGGCGAATCGGCCGATGAAGTGGCCGCCGCCGCCCAGGTGATGCGCGACTTGGTGACCCCCGTCGAGTTGCCGGCAGGCACCGAGGTGGTGGATTTGTGTGGCACAGGTGGTGATGGTGCGCAAACCTTCAACATTTCTACCGCTTGCATGTTTGTGCTGGCCGCTGCGGGCGCAAAGGTCGGTAAGCACGGTGGCCGCAGCGTATCTTCCAATTCCGGCAGCGCTGATGTGCTCGAATTCATGGGAGTGAACATCAACTTGAAGCCAGCCCAAGTGGCGCAGTGTATCGCCCAGGTGGGGATTGGCTTCATGTTTGCACCCAATCACCACAGCGCCATGCGCTTTGCCGGTCCGGTGCGTAAAGAACTCGGTGTGCGCACCATGTTCAATATCTTGGGTCCGCTCACCAACCCTGCCAAGGCCAAACGTCAGGTGATGGGGGTTTACCACGCCAACCTGCTCGATCTTCAAGCGCAGGTGTTAAAGCAGCTGGGTTCAAGCCGTGCGCTGATCGTGCACGGCGCCAACGGCATGGATGAGCTTTGCATAGACGGCCCGTCCAGCATCGCCGAACTCAACAATGGGGCCATTCGCCACTACACCATCACGCCCGAGGATCTGGGTCTTGCCCGCGCCTCGCACAGCAGCCTGCGGGCTGCCTCGGTCCAGGAATCGCGCGACAAAATTTTCCACGCACTGCAACACCAGGGTGATGCCGTGTGCGATATCGTGGTGCTGAACAGCGCCGCTGGCTTGTATGCCGCAGGCTTGGTCGATGGGCTCAAGCAAGGGGTAGAGCTCGCCCGCAGCACGGTCGCAAGCGGTGCGGCATTCAAAAAGCTTCAAGAGTTTGTGGATTACACCCAGGCCGAAAGCAGTGCAGGGGCAGCATCATGAGCGACATTCTTTCTAAAATTCTGGCCACCAAGCGCGAAGAAATTGCGCACGGCAAACAGGTGCTTTCCGAAATTCAGTGGTTGAGCAAAGCCGCACAATTGCCCTCGCCACGCGGTTTTGCGCTGGCCCTCAAAACCGCGGTGGCCAAAGGCTTGCCTGCCATCATCGCCGAGGTTAAGCGAGCCAGCCCCAGCAAGGGCATTCTGCGTGAGCCGTTCGATCCTGTCGACATTGCAAAAAGCTATGCCGAGCATGGCGCCACGTGTTTGTCTGTGCTCACCGATGTGCAGTATTTCAAAGGCGCACCGCAATATCTGGACATGGCCCGCGAGGCCAGCGGGCTTCCAGTCATTCGCAAAGATTTCATCATCGATACTTATCAAGTGGTTCAGGCCCGAGGGCTGGGGGCAGATGCCATCCTGTTGATTGTGTCCGCCCTGGAGCTGTCACAACTGATCGACTTAGAGCAGTGCGCTATCGATTTGGGCATGGATGTGTTGGTGGAGGTGCACGACGAAGCCGAAATGGACATCGCCCTTCAGCTTAAAACCCCGCTCATTGGCGTGAACAATCGCAACCTGCGCACCTTCGAAACCCGTTTGCAAACCACGCTCGACTTGCGTCACAAGGTGGGTCCACAACATTTGCTGATCACCGAAAGCGGCATTGCCACGCGTGACGATGTGGCCCTCATGCGCAGCCACGACGTTCACGCCTTTTTGGTGGGTGAAGCATTTATGCGCGCCCCGTCGCCAGGGCAAGCGCTGCAATCCCTGTTTTACTGAGCCACTGCCCACGGTGCCGTGGGGTGGTCGCCGTTTTTCTCCAGTCGGGGCTCGATGGTCCATTCATTCGACACGGCCGGCTGTGCTGTGGCCTCAAAGTGCGTCAGCCGCTCTGCCCGAAAGCCAATCAGCTCGACGGTTTGTCCGGGCACGGCGCTTTGCAAAAAGCGTTTGTAATTGGCTTCGGTCAATCGGCGCTTGCCCACAGCCACCAGCACATCCCCAGCAGACACGCCCGCCCGGTGGGCCGCTGAACAATTGATGACCTGTTTCACCAGCATGCCCTCGGGCTTGAATTGCCCGTTCAAACCCAGGCCAATGGCCTCTTTGGCAGGGCTTTGCTTCAGGTCGTAGCCTAGCTTGGCCAATAGCTCTTGCACAGGTAGCTCGGCGGTGGTTTCTGTCCACGTGGCAATCTCAGCGCGCAGGTCAAGGCCCGTGGCCCTCGTGACCACCTCGGCAAATTCATGCTCGCCCAATCCGCGGCCCGTCAAACCTTTGTCCCGCCAAAGTTGCCTCATCACACAATCCAGGCTGTGCCGTCCGGCTGTTTGCAGCCGAATGCTGGCGTCCAGGCAAAACGCCACCAACGCCCCCTTGCCGTAGTAACTCACGATCGCGTTGGGTGCGTTTTCGTCTTGACGGTAATACTTGGTCCAGGCTTCAAACGAGCTTTCTGCCACGCTTTGCACCTGCCGGCCCGGCCCCTTGTGCACATGGCCATGGGTTTTTGCAAAGGCTTTCAAATAGTCGTCTTCTTTGTAATAGCCGGCCCGGGCCAACATCAAGTCGTCGTAGTACGAGGTAAAACCTTCAAAAATCCACAACAGTCGCGTGTAGTTTTCTTCATGCAGGCGGTAGGGCACAAAGGCGGCGGGCTTAATTCGCTTCACATTCCAACTGTGGAAATACTCGTGGCTGCACAGCCCCATCAAGGTGTTGTAGCCCTTGGGGGCGTCTTTTACGCCAAGCTGCGGCAAGTCATGTCGGCCACACAGCAGCGCGGTGCTGTTGCGGTGCTCCAGGCCGCCATAGCCATCGTCGGTGGCGTGCAGCATAAACACATAACGTTCAAAAGGTGCTTGCCCACTGTCGGGTTCAAACAGGCGAATCTGTGCTTCACACACTGGCTGAAGGTCCGTGCACAGGCGCTCAAGGTCGACATCCTCGTCGGCGCCATACACGGCAACCACATGGGGAACACCACAAGCTTCCAAGCTGCGTGTCACTAGATCGCCCATTTCAACCGGGTGGGCGATCAGGCTGTCGTAGTTGGGTGCATGCAAGCGCACATGCCCGCCCGGCGGCAGCAAGGGGCAGCCGTGGTCATCCGTTAGTGTTCCCGCCTCACTGGGCAGGCCACAAGCCACCGTCCATTCCCCCTTGGCCTGGTTGGTGCGAGCCAGCGTGAGCTGCACCGGCGATTCCTCTTTGCCTTTGGGGCACAAAAACACGCTGGTGCCATTAAAAAACGCATGGTTGCCGTCCACATGTGCTCCGCGCACCGACAAATCCCAGGCGTACACTCGCCATTTGCATTCCATTCGAACGCCCGGGCCGTGACCAGCCATCACAGAGGGTGGAAGTTCGACTTGCCATGTGTTTTTATTGGCCTTTGAATGCGGCAGGGCCATGCCGTTGGCCAGTGCTTCAAAGCTGACCACGTGGCGCGAAAACTCCCGAATCAAATAACTGCCGGGTATCCACACGGGCAAGCTCAGTTCCACCACCGGGCCGCTGTTTCTGGGGTGTTCCCATTGCAACATCACATCCAGATAATGGCCCTCTGCGTCGGCCACCCACACTTGGTAATTCAACATCAGATCTTCACCACCACGCGTCCCACATGGCTACCGGCCATGATCTTTCCTGCAGCCTCAATCGCCCCGTCCAAGCCAATCGTGTTGGATAGTTGTTCGAGCTTTTTCAAATCCAGGTCCTTGGCCAGCCGCTCCCAAGCTTGCTGGCGCAGCGCCAAGGGGGCCATCACCGAATCGATGCCGCGCAAAGTCACCCCACGCAAAATGAACGGGGCAACTGACGAAGGAAAGTCCATGCCTTGGGCCAAGCCACAGGCGGTGACTGTGCCGCCATAGCGGGTTTGTGCACAGGCGTTGGCCAAGGTGTGCGACCCAACGCAGTCCACCACACCAGCCCAGCGTTCTTTTTGCAGAGGCTTGCCCGGTGCGGCCAGCAGTGCACGGTCCATCACATCGCTTGCGCCCAGGCCTTTCAAAAAGTCGGCCTGCTCGGGTTTGCCACTGGTGGCCATCACGGTGTAACCCAGTTTGTGCAGCAAAGTAATTGCAATTGAACCCACCCCGCCCGTGGCACCTGTCACCAATATTTCGCCCGAAGAGGGCTTCACGCCGCCGGCTTCAAGACCCAGCACGCACAGCATCGCGGTGTAACCGGCAGTGCCAATCGCCATGGCTTGGGCCGCGCTCAGGCCCTCAGGGCGCTTAATCAGCCAATCGCCTTTCAGCTTTGCCTTTTCGGCCAGGCAGCCCCAGTGTGTTTCACCCACGCCATAGCCGTTCAAAATCACCTCGTCGCCCGGCTTAAAGCCGGGGTGCTGGCTTTCAATAACGGTGCCTGCGCCATCAATGCCGGCCACCATCGGCCATTGCCGCACCACCGGCGACTTGTTGCAAATCGCCAGTCCGTCTTTGTAGTTCAGGGTTGAATGTGAGATCTGGACAAGAACATCACCGCTCTCTGGCAGGCTCGATTCTTCAATAGACTGGATGCCGGCCTTGAATTCGCCTTGTTCGTTTTTTTCCAGCAGCAATGCTTTAAACATGAGGTCTCCATCTGATGTATGTTCACTTCAGCTAGAGACTACACCATTTGAGAAGCCATCGCCGTTAGGGCAAGGCCTAGCACCGCGCCCAAGGTGAGGTGGTTTCGCAGCCTCAAATATTCTGGAAAAGCCTTCAACGGCAACAGGATCCGCCTGTCCATCCACCACACCCCGATGAGTACAAGCGCCAGCAGGGCCAAGGCGTAATCGGCCGGCGCAAATGCCCCCACCAGCCAGGCCAGCAGCGAAGGCACCACGCCCCACACAAAGGCGCGCGTTTCAAACTCAGCTTGGCTGTGACCTGCCAAATAAATCGCCTCATGGCTCTTGCTAAAACCCAAAGCGATGCCCCAATGCACTGCACCTAGAAAAGAAACAATACACAGGGCATAGATAAAATTAAATCGGGCAAACATGGTGGCCAGGTCGCTGCCGTGGTTAAGCCAAGCCAATGCGGCCAGCCCCAAAAAGGGAATCAAGCCGGCGTAGCCCAAAATCCTCATCCAACGTGCGTTTAAGCCCTGCATATGAGCAAAATCCTTCCGGTAGCGCTTTCGGGGTGGCGGGTGCTGCACCGCCGCAGTTTTTGACCGACCATGTCAGCTCAAAGCCTCTTCAAGGCTCTTGGCCGCCGTGGCTGCTTCCCGATAAAAACGCGAGAAGCTTTGTTGAAATCGGCTCGGGTTGGGCAAAATTCGCGGGGCTTGAACCCATTTAAGCGGCATGCAGCGGGACAGGTGAACGTAGCCCGGGTTCAGGGTTTCCATCATTTGGAAACTCAAACCTGCTTGCTTGAAGCGTTCCATCAAGCCCGAGCTTTGAATGCACATGCGACTATCTACCATCCACAGCTGTTTGCAGGCCGCCAAGCCTCGCGCCACAAATCGCCATCGGTCCGCATTCCAAGGGTGTGCCTCATGAAATGCGACATCCACTACAGCAACGCAATGTTCGTACTCGCTTGGTGCCCGCAAGTCCCAAGGGTGCACCAGCCTCACATTGCTCGGTCCTTGCCATGCCCCCAAGGCTTTGGCTGCCTCATCGGGGTCGCGCAAATCGCAAACAGGTAGGCCTGTCAGTGCAGCAAGGTTGTCCTTGTTTGGTACCCAGTTCTCTGGGGGCGCCATTCCCACCGAAGGACGCTTGGGTTCCGGCCCAAGGTCGCGCCGACTTCTGGCGGTGGCCTCGAGGTCTTCATAAGAGGTGTCAATCGCAGTGCCTTTGCAGTCAAGATGCCTGGCAAACTTGTTCACGTTCTCTGCATTGAACACATACGGCTTGTGGCTGAAGGTGCCCGCCACCCACTGCCAGCTCAAGTGGTTGGAGGCCAAATCACCATCCAGCAGATGGCTGTACATCCAGTCCGCGCCAATGCGCCAGTGAACCTTGCGAATATGCACCACGTAAGACGCAATCCACATGCGTGAGTGGTTGTGCAGGTACCCGGTTTCGTAAAGTTGCCTCACGCCATCATCGATGGCTGGCACGCCAGTTCGCCCTTCAAGAATGTCATCAGGCATGTTGACTTGGTATCGCCCCGGCCAAACCGGGCGGCGAACATCCTCAAGAATTCCCTTGCCCAATTCGCCGTGCACATGCTTAAAAAACTCTCGCCACGCCAACTCAAACACAATTTTGTCATCAAAGCCCAAGGGTTTACGCTGGTGAATTAGGCTGCACACCTCGCGGGTGTCGGTGAAGCCATGGGTAATCCAGGGCGAAAGGCGCGTCACCGCACCGTCCAGGTAATTCCGGGTGCGCGCATACAGGTCTGGGTTGACTGCCTGAATAGCTTTTAAAGCCGCCTCACGGCTGGCCTCGAATCCCTGATCGGGCGCTGCGCCATTGGGTTTGGTTTTGGTCAGCATCACTTCACCAAGGGTCGAATATTTCTAAAACCACCGTCCACATTCAACACGGTGCCTGTGATGAATTCAACACGGTGCCTGTGATGCGGCTGGACTCTTCGCCCAATAACCAAAAAATGGCCTGCGCCACGTCGGTCGGCGCATTCACCCCATGCAAGGGGTACTGTCGTTCACTGGCACTTCGCATGACCTCACTTTTTAAAAAGCCCGCAGCAATGGGGCTGTCCGTCAGTCCAGGGGCGACAACATTCACTCGAATGCCATCTGGCGCGTGGGTGGCTGCAGCTGCTCGCGCTAAGCCCTCCACACCACCCTTGGCCGCAGCAATCGCCTCATGGTTGGCAACGCCCATGCCAGTGGCGCAAGTTGAAATCAACACAGCGCTGCCGCCGCCACGTTTTTTGGCAAGCTTTAACCAGGCCCTTAGGCCAAACATCGCCGACACCAGGTTCACCCCCAACACGCTGTGGATTTGGGCATCTGTAGTGCGGGCCAACGGGGCCACCAATATAGAACCCACACAATGGGCATAGCCGCCTATGGTGGTGCCTTCATCCTCTAGAGTTTGGAAAGCCGTGTCTACCTCTTCGCTATTCAAAGGGTCCAAACCCACAATGCGAATGCCCTGGTCCTGGCCGTACAAGGCTTCCATGGCCTGCAAGTTACGGCCCATGGCCACCACGCTGTATTCCTTGTTTCTGGCTTGGCGAATTAATTCTTGTGCAATGGCGCTGTTGGCGCCCATCACGGCGATGCATTTCGACATGGGTACGGCTCACTGGGGTACAACAATCTCTATATTTTGTCCTAGACAGAAAATAAAGTCACGCGCTCATTGTATTGGTGGGGGTGGTTTGATTGCTCAAAGGTTAGACTTGCAAACACACAATTCACAGCAATGCCACGCCCAGCCGTGGCCACACGGGAGACCACACTCATGAGCTACGAAACCATTTTGGTAGAAACCATCGGCAAAGTCGGGCTGATTCGCTTAAATCGCCCTCAGGTTCTGAATGCCTTAAACGACCAGTTGATGAGCGAACTTGGTCAGGCCCTCACGGCGTTTGATGCTGACGAAAACATTGGCGCCATGGTGATCACCGGCAATGAAAAAGCCTTTGCCGCCGGCGCCGACATCGCCGCCATGGCCAGCTTCTCGTATATGGACGTGTACAAAGGCGAATACATCACCCGCAACTGGGAGACCATTCGCCAGGTTCGCAAGCCAGTGATTGCGGCGGTCAGGGGATTTGCCTTGGGCGGTGGGTGCGAGCTGGCCATGATGACCGACTTCATCATTTGTGCTGACACTGCAAAGTTTGGTCAACCCGAAATCAAGCTCGGCATCATTCCAGGTGCTGGCGGCACGCAGCGCCTACCCCGCGCCATCAGCAAAGCCAAAGCCATGGACCTGTGTTTGACCGGGCGAATGATGGACGCCGCTGAGGCTGAGCGTGCGGGCTTGGTGTCAAGGGTGGTGCCTGCAGACCGCTGCCTGGATGAAGCCTTAGAGGCCGCTGCAGTCATTGCAGCCTATTCCCAGCCCTCCGTCATGATGGCCAAAGAAAGCATCAACCGTGCATTTGAGGGCCCGCTGTCTGAGGGCATGTTGTTTGAGCGCCGCATGTTCCACAGTTTGTTTGCCACAGAGGACCAAAAAGAGGGCATGGCTGCATTTGTGGGCAAGCGAAAACCCAATTTCCAAAATAAATAAGACGTAAAAAAGCGTTTTTGCGAAAAAAATTTAAGGCCCCCGCTGTGGGGCTTTTTTACATCTGGAGGACAAAAAATCTTTGCCCATCAAGGGCTTGTTTTTGGGGTGCGTGTGGGGGTTAAAGAACACTTTTTTGGCTGTTGCAAAAAAACTGAATTTTTTCGCCAAAAGTGTTTGACAGGTTTTAAATAGGTGTGCATAATCTCGTTTCTCTGCTGCACGAGACGCAGCGCAGAACGAAGCCGGAAGCGGTTTTGCAGGAAGTTCGGTGGTGTTAAAAGCCGGATTGTACAGCAAGGTGCGGGGCGCAAGTTCTGAATGTTCTTTAACAAGTTAACAGCCGATAAGTGTGGGCACTTGCAGATTGGTGGGTGTGCTTTGTAAGCGATATGCAAACGAGGCTCAAACCAAGCTGATTA
>NZ_CAXQZX010000145.1:0-6748 GCF_964228395.1 Limnobacter sp. | reverse complement strand
AGGCAGGCAATTTCCCCTTGAGCAAGCTCAAAGCTGACATCCCGCACCGCCGGTGCGCCGCCGCCGGCATATTGAATGCTCAGGTTGCGAATAGAAAGTGCGGGCGTTGCAGTCATGCTGATTGGTGGCTCACTGTTGCTTTGTCATCAGGATGCGTGCTGGTGCAGGGCAATCCAGAAAACTTAAAGTAAAATCGTTCTCACTTCTATTTTGCCATGTCTGGACGGTTTTTTTGTTTAATTTGGGGTTGAGAAGCCGCGTTTTTGTCGCGCTGTTGGCCGTTCTGCTGTTGCTGCCCTTTGTTTATTTGATTGGGCTGGCTGGCCTGAGCTTGTTCCAGGCGCCGCAGGTGCTGGGTCATTTGGCGCAAACCACTCTGCCGGGCCTGGTGGCGCAAACCCTTTACCTGTGCTTTGGGGTGGTGGTGTTGACCAGCACCATGGGCGTACTGCCAGCGTGGTGGGTGTCTGCTCACGAGTTTCCAGGGCGCAAATGGCTGGAATGGCTGCTGCTTTTGCCCATGGCCATGCCATCGTATGTCATTGCCTATGCTTACACCGATGCGCTGCAATACTCTGGCTGGCTCGCTACTAGCCTGCGTGGCGTGTTAGGTGCAGACTTTCGACTGCCAGAAATTCGCTCAACGTCGGGTGCGATTCTGGTCTTGAGTTTTGTGTTGTACCCCTACGTTTACATCATGGCGCGCACCGCGTTTTTGGGCCGAAGCCCGTCCATGCTGGATGCAGCACGGTCTTTGGGGCACAGCGCCACCAGTGCTTTTTTGCGGGTTGGATTGCCTGTAGCGCGCCCGGCGTGGGTGGCTGGGCTTGCCCTGGTGCTCATGGAGACCTTGGCCGAGTATGGGGCCTTGGCTTACTTTGGTGTCCAAACTTTTACCACCGCCATATTCAATACCTGGCTCAACATGGGTGACCGCGAAAGCGCGGCTTTGCTCGCAGTGATGTTGTTGCTGGTGATGCTCATGTTGATCACATTTGAGTCCAAGGCCCGGGGGCGGGCGCAGTACTACACCCAATCTGGCCGCGGCAGCACCGTCGATCGCAAGCGTCTAAAGGGTCAACAAGCTGCATGGGTGTTTTTCCTGTCTGCCATGCCGGTGTTTTTGGGGTTTATTTTCCCCTTGTGCATTTTGCTCACCTTGGTGGTTGACGTGGACACCGCCATTAACTGGGCGGGTAGTTTCGAATGGGCTTACCACTCGGCGCTGTTGGGCGGCATGGCGGCTGCGGTTGCATTGGTGCTCGCGGTGTTTTTGGCGTACGTAAAACGCCAAGCGCAAGTGTGGTGGGTTACAGCGGTTTACCGCTTGATTTCTTTGGGCTATGGTGTACCGGGCGCCATTTTGGCGATTGCCATTTTGTTGCCGCTTGCGCGGGTGGATCAGTTCACCTACACCTTGGGCATGGGGATCCCGGCGCTCACTGGCAGTGTGCTTGCCCTCGTGTATGCCTACAATGTTCGATTTACTTCTGCGGCTTTGCAGTCGGTAGATTCGGGCTTGCAGCAAATTACTCGTCACATCGACGAATCGGCACGCGTGCTGGGGCGTACGCCAAGACAGGTGCTCTGGCAGGTTCACCTTCCCGTGTTAAAGGGTTCGCTTGCCACTGGCATGTTGCTGGTCATGGTCGACGTGATCAAAGAACTCCCGGCCACCTTGGTGCTGCGGCCCTTCGATTTTGACACTTTGGCGGTGAAATCTTACCAATTTGCCTCGGACGAACGGCTCACGGAAGCCGCGGTGCCCGCGCTCATGATTGTGCTGGTGGCCTTGGTGCCTATATTGTTGTTGATTCGTCAGGGTGCTCGCCAAGCCCGAAGTCGGGTTTGACGAGCGTGCCCCATGTGGACAAAACGGCTTAGGCCGCAAGCAGTTCGCGCAGCACGTAGGGCAAAATGCCTTTGTGCTTGTAATACTCCACTTCAATCGGCGTGTCGATGCGGCTGAGCACCTTCACGTCTTGCTTGCTTCCGTCGGCCCGTGTGATTCGCAGTGTCAGTTCAGCCTGTGGTGGGGTGTCATCGTTCAAGCCCAACACATCGAAAGTTTCACTGCCATCCAGTTTCAACGTTTGAATCGAATCGTCGCCCATGAACTGCAGTGGCAACACGCCCATGCCCACCAAATTGCTGCGGTGGATTCGCTCAAAACTGCGCGCCACCACCACCCGAACCCCCAATAGTTGCGTGCCCTTGGCCGCCCAGTCGCGGGAGGAGCCTGTACCGTACTCTTCGCCAGCGAGCACAATCGTGGGTGTGCCCTCTGCGATGTATTGCATGGCTGCATCGTAGACCGTGGTTTGTTTGCCGTCTTTTAGGGTGAAGCCACCCTCAACCCGGTTGCCGTTTTCGTCTGGTGGGATCATGAGGTTTTTAACGCGCACATTGGCGAAGGTGCCGCGAATCATCACGTCGTGGTTACCGCGTCTGGAACCATAGCTGTTGAAGTCTTTTTTCTCTACACCGCGCTGCTGTAAATACTGACCCGCCGGGGTGTTGGGTTTGAAAGACCCCGCTGGTGAAATATGGTCTGTGGTCACGGAGTCGCCCAAGATGAGCAACGGTTTGCAGCCGGTGAGACTGGGCAACCCCGCAGGCTTCATGCCAAAGTCTTCAAAGAAGGGGGGTTGGGCAATGTAGGTTGATGCAGGCCAGTTGTACACCTGCCCACTGGGGGCATGCACTTTGCTCCACAGGTCGCCGGGCTGGCTGAAGTTGCTGTAGAGCTTCACAAAGGTTGGGGCATCCAATGCAGCGGGCAGTAGTTCGTTAACCTCTGCATTGCTTGGCCAAATGTCTTTGAGGTAAACAGGTTCACCCTCTTTGCCTGTGCCCAACGGCTCGGAAGTCAGATCAATATTGGCCTTGCCAGCCAAGGCAAACGCCACCACCAAAGGGGGAGAGGCCAAAAAATTGGCTTTGATGTTGGGGTGAATGCGCGCCTCAAAGTTTCGGTTGCCCGACAGCACCGCACAACCAACCAAGTCGTTGTTCAAGATGGTGTCGTTGATTTCGGGCGCAAGGTCCCCCGCGTTACCAATGCAGGTGGTGCAACCGTAGGCCGCCACGTTGAAACCCAGCTGGTCCAGGTAGGGTTGCAAGCCGGTTTTGCTGAGGTAGTCACTAACCACCCTAGACCCAGGGCCCAAGGAGGTTTTTATGTGGGCTTGTACCTTCAGGCCTTTTTCTACCGCCTTCTTGGCCAGCAGACCTGCGGCCAACATCACCCCGGGGTTTGACGTGTTGGTGCAGCTGGTAATGGCTGCAAGCAATACGTCGCCGTGCCCAAGAGTTAATTCACCCTGGCCGGTGGGGTATCGTTTGTTCAATCGCTCTGCTTTTTGGCCAAACCCACCCTCGGTCATCGGCTTGGAGAACAGGCTGTTGAATTGGGTTTTCATGTTGGACAGCAAAATGCGATCTTGCGGACGCTTGGGGCCAGCCAGCGATGGCTCCACGGAGTTTAGGTCGAGTTTGACCACGTCCGAATAATCGATACTGCCCGGCGCAGGCATACCCAACATGTTTTGCGCCTTGAAATACGCCTCGAAGCGCTCCGCCTCCTCTTGGCTGCGCCCCGTGTTCTTTAAAAATTCGACGGTTTTTTCGTCAGGCGGGAAAAAGCCCATGGTCGCACCGTATTCAGGCGCCATGTTGGCCAGCGTTGCGCGATCGGTCACCGACAGGCTCGCTGCACCGGGACCATAGAACTCTACGAACTTGCCCACCACTTTTTGCTTGCGCAGCAACTCGGTAATGACCAGCACCAGGTCAGTTGCTGTGATGCCTTCCCGAAGCGCACCGGTCAGTTCAACCCCAACCACATCGGGAGTTAAAAAATAAACGGGCTGGCCCAACATACCGGCTTCGGCCTCTATGCCGCCGACACCCCAACCGACCACCCCCACACCGTTGATCATGGTGGTGTGGCTATCGGTGCCCACTAGCGTATCGGGGTAAAACACGGTGTTGTCGTTCTCTTCACCGGGCTTTACCGCACTG
Organism: Limnobacter sp.; assembly: GCF_964228395.1. Classification (GTDB taxonomy): domain Bacteria; phylum Pseudomonadota; class Gammaproteobacteria; order Burkholderiales; family Burkholderiaceae_B; genus Limnobacter. Next base: position 2,725 of record NZ_CAXQZX010000145.1, on the reverse strand, counting down.
CGAACGCCGCGGAACAAATACTCCAGGTTGACTTGGTGCACGATACCAATGCCTGGAGGTACCACTTTGAAGGTGTCAAAGGCCTGCATGCCCCATTTCATGAATTGGTAGCGTTCACCGTTGCGCTCAAACTCAATTTCCATGTTTTTGCGCAGTGAATCGGCTGTGCCAAAGTAGTCAATCATCACAGAATGGTCAACCACCAAATCCACTGGCACAAGCGGTTCAATTTTCTTGGGATTTTGGCCCATGTCCCTTGCCACATTGCGCATGGCAGCCAAGTCGGCTAGAAGGGGCACGCCGGTGAAATCCTGCAGAACCACACGCGCCACGATGAACGGAATTTCATCGGTGCGTTTGGCCTGGGGTTGCCAGTTGGCCAACTGTTGAATGTGTTCTTCTGAAACCTTTTTTCCATCGCAATTGCGCAGCACCGATTCAAGCACAATGCGAATCGATACTGGCAAGCGGTGCAGGTTGGGAAAGCCCAGTTCAGCCAGTTTGGGCAGACTGTAAAACTGGCCTTTCTGGTCGGTTTTAGAAGTGAAGGTGCTCAGTGTTGAATGCTTCAGGGTTGACATACCTGTTTCTCCCTTACGTGTAGGGTGCCGAAAAATGTCGGCACCGTATTTCAAAATCAAGCGGTGTGTTTGATGCTTTTCAATGCAAATGCATGCTGTTTGGCAATTCAGAGTCTTCCGGGAGTTCTGCATGCAGCAACTCACCCTCCGGGTTGGGGTACAAAGGCGATCCGCAATCTTCACAGTACTCCAGCGGGAAACGTTCTTCCAGCACCTTGATTTGACGAATGCCGACTTCTTTTAACAAGGCTTCAATTTTTGAGCGAATAACGGGGTTGTCGGGTTCGCTTTCGATGTCTTTTTCGTACACCGGGTCAGGCTCATTGCCGTATTCTTCGCCAATGAGTGGCCACACCACGCCATGCACAATGTCGCTATTGCCTTCCACAGAAAAGCCGATTCGGTATTCTTCAATTTCTCCGCGATCTACAAATGCGCCAACACTGGCATGAATTTTCTGTGTGGGTACATCCAGCGCACTTTCAAGAAAGGCGGCAGAGGCGCGTACTGAATAGGCACGAGCCTCTTTCTCGGCCTCGCGGCACGCGTTGTAAAGGCCGTTTGGCAGCATCAGTTCAAGCAGGCAGCCAGGCATTATTTTTTGAAGGGCCTGGCCACCGGTCAGTCGCCAGTTGGCGAGCACTTCGTCTTTGCTCAGAAGAGTGCCATTGCTGTGGGCCTCAACTTGCCACTTGAATGCAGGTTGGCCCGCGGGCACGGAAATCGCGCCAATCAAATAACGTACATCACTTAAAAAGCTTTGGGTGGCGGGCAGGTTCTCGGTGTCGATGCGAACTTTCACGCGATCGATGGCAGCTTGCCCCAATTGCCTCGCCAGTTCCGCGGCAGCGGTGTAACTTTCAGGCAGTTGATCCGGGCTGAACAGCATGTTGGTGAGCACCAGGTGGGCATGATCAGACAGCACATTTTTTTGAAGCAGCTTGGTGAACTCAGCCACCGTGGCCTCTTCAATTTTGCCAGACGGAATGTTATAGGTTGACCAGGCCAGTACTGGCGCGGCCAACAACAGAATGTCTTCTTCTTGACCCAGCTCGGGACTTTCGACGGTGTTTTCGATGGCGAAGGCCAACTCGTCGTAGGCACGGTAGTTGGTACTGTACAAATGATCAAGAGTTTGCATCAGCGTCGTGTCGCTGCGGCCTTCAAGCATGGGGGCCAACGCTGCAAACAGCTTCTTTTTCCAGAAACGGCGCTCAAGCCGGCTACCGGCGTCTGCAAGCAGAATGGCCAGGTTCGCCAGCGGTTTGGCGTACTTGGACAGTTTGGATCGGGAAGCTGTGTTGAGTGGTTTTCTGCGCATGGGTGGTCCTTCTGAGGTTCCACCCATTGTAGTACGAGAAGATTGCTTAAATTGTTTTGTCGCGCAGGTTGGACTGATCGCTCAGGCCTGGTCGTACCCACTCGGGCGGTGCCCATATGTGCTTGATACGCTGCCAAACTGGGCCAGGCTTGAGTGCATCTGAAAACATGTCGCGCCATTCATGGGTGTTCAGCGTCCAGATGTTGTTGGTCCTGGGTTGGCGAACAATGCCGTAGTCCACCGGCGCAACTTCGGGCTCGAAGGTGCCAAAAATTCGGTCCCAGATAATTAATACGCCGCCGTAGTTTTTGTCGATGTATTCGGCGTTGCGACCATGGTGCACGCGGTGGTGGCTGGGTGTGTTGAAAATATACTCGAACCATTTTGGAAACTTGTTCACAGCCTGAGTGTGAACAAAATATTGGTAACCCAAGTTGATGCCATAGGCCAATAGTACTGCCCACACGGGGAAGCCAATGATCAACATGGGCGCCCAAAAAATTTGGTGCAGGTTCACTGCATAGAACAGGCTTTGGCGCATGGCTGTGGTGGTGGTCATGTTCTCACCACTGTGGTGTACAACATGCGCGCACCAGAACCAGCGTACCCGGTGGCTGCCCCGGTGAAACCAGTAATAACAAAACTCAATGCCGAAAAGCAAGCCAGCAAAACTCAGCGGCGTGACTTCAATGGTCGCGATGCGGAAGGAGTAGATCCATTCCATGAATGCCGACACAAACAGCGCAAACCACACCAGCTCCATAGCCTGGTAGCTTCCACCCAACAGCATATTGGTGATGACTTCATTTTTTTTAAAGAAGAA
>NZ_CAXQZX010000144.1:0-10622 GCF_964228395.1 Limnobacter sp. | reverse complement strand
ATCGGATGCAATGGCGACATTTTCGCCTTGCATGCCCCCTCGGAAGGGACAAGAAGGGGTACACGGGCTGATCCCAGGCCAAGGGGTCGGTGCCATTCCAGCACCAACACGTTGCGCGATCAGCTAAAACGCAGGCTGATCCCAGGCCCAGCGGTCAGTACCAACGCGGCACCACAACGCAGCATGGGCTGCAAGTACGCTAGCCAGCATGGACCTCCGGTACACTGTGGCCTTGAATGACCGCCACCCAATCAGCACTAAAAAGACCACTCACGATGCCCAAACAAGCCAAGCCCGCACGCCAGCAGACGAGCAAATCTGCTTCGAGCAAGCCTGTAAGCAACAAGCCCACTGCACTTGAGTTGCTCGGTTTGCCTCCGGGCCAGTCATTGGGTCTTTTGAAGGCGCTGCACATTGTGACGCGGGAGGGCGGTATTAACCAAGATAGCCGGCGAAAGTTGAAGCAGGTGCTGCACTTAACCCAGTTTATTCGTCCTTTGATTGATGACATTCGGGCAAAACAGGGGGGCTCTGTGAGTGTGGTGGACCATGGCGCTGGCAAGTCCTATTTGGGTTTTATGCTGTACGACTGGTGCTTGAAAGATGAGCCCGAAGGGGTCATGGTGGCGGGGGTGGAAACGCGGTCCGACTTGGTGGAGAAGTCACGCGCCCTGGCTCAGCAATTGGGTTTTGAAAGAGCGATGCGGTTTGTCAACCTGCCTTCTGCGCAGGCAACAGAGCATCCTGATTTGCCACCCACAGTCGATTTGGTCACTGCACTGCATGCGTGCAACACAGCGACTGATGATGCAATTGCATTTGGGCTAAAGAAGCAGGCCAAAGCGTTTGCGCTGGTGCCATGTTGCCAGGCCGAAGTGGCGGCGATGTTGAAGCAGGGCAAGGCCAGTGCATTGGGCAAGCGCAGTTTGGTGGAGTTGTGGCGGCACCCTTTGCACACGCGTGAGTTTGGGAGCCAGTTGACCAATGTTCTGCGAACATTGCAGTTGGAGGCGCACGGTTACCAAGTGACGGTGACCGAATTGGTGGGCTGGGAGCATTCCATGAAAAACGAGTTGATCATTGCCCGCAAGCACCAACGCAGCAACCCACAGGCTGCAAAGCGCATGTTGGCGCTGTTAAGCGATGTGGGTTTGGGTACAGACCCCAGGATATTGGAGCGGTTTTTTTTGCCCGACCAACACCAAGATACTTGAGTTATGCTTTGCTGCCCAAGCCTTGCCACACGGTGCGACCCACGTTGGGTAGACCCAGCAGTTCGATGGCGTGTTGGGCGGTGTGGGTCACTAAGGCGTCGATGGTGTCTGGCCGTTGGTAAAGAGCTGGCACTGGGGGCATGACAATGCCTCCCATTTCTGTAACCGCGACCATGTTGCGAAGGTGGGCAAGGTTCAGCGGCGTTTCCCGGGGCATAAGCACCAAGCGGCGACGTTCTTTCAGCGTGACGTCGGCGGCGCGTGCGATGAGGTTGTCAGATAGCCCATGCGCAACCGCAGCCAGCGTGTGCATGGAGCATGGGGCGATGATCATGCCAAGCGACGGAAAGGAGCCACTGGCAATGCAGTTGCCCACTTGCTTGGGCGAGTGCACCACGTGGGCTTTGGCTTCAATGGTTTCTTTGCTGAGGTCGCTTTCGCTGGCGATGGTTAGCCACCCAGAACTGGACACCACCAAGTGGATTTCTGTGTCCCCTCGCTGGCGAAGCAGGTCAAGAATTTTAAGGCCATACAAGGCGCCGCTGGCGCCTGTGATGGCCACCGTAACAGCCTGCTGAAACGGGGTACTGCTCACGGTGCGTTTAGCCTGCAGCCTGGCTGGTGTTGGAGCCGTTGCTGGCTGCGGCAATGATGCTTTGCAGTTCGCCGTTTTGATACATTTCGGTCATGATGTCGCAACCGCCCAAAAACTCGCCGTTCACGTACAGCTGTGGAATGGTGGGCCAGTTGGAGTAGTCTTTGATGCCTTGGCGGATCTCCGGGTCGTCCAATACGTTCACGGTGACCACGCGCTCTGCGTTGCAGGCTTTCAGGATTTGAATGGCCCGGCCAGAAAAGCCACACATGGGGAACTGCGCGGTGCCTTTCATGAAAAGCACGATGGGGTGGCTGGTGACGGTTTCGTGAATGGAGTCGCGAACGCTCATAAAAACTTCCTTTGTGAAATGGGTGGTGCTTAACCCGTTAGTGTACTGGATGTGGGTATGAAACGCGCGTTTTCAAGTGAATTCAATGCCTTGCATACCGACTTTACAGGTGGGCGTAGACAAAACGTGGGGTGCCTGCCAGGTCGGGCAGGCCTTGCACGTGTTTAAACGGGGCTTGTTTGAAGCAGGCCATGACCGCAGCTTGTTGGGTGTGGCCGTGCTCAACAATGACCCCGCCCCCTGCGCGCAGCAGTGAGGGGCTGTGCTGTGCGATGGCGCGGTAGAAGCGCAGACCGTCGCCCTGGTCGGTCAAGGCGTGTGGGGGTTCAAAACGCAGGTCGCCTTGTGACAGGTGAGGGTCGTTGTTTTCAATGGAAGGTGGGTTGCTGCAAATCCGGTCAAAGGCCAGCGGGGGCGTTTGGTTTAGCAGGCCATTGAACAAATCGGCTTGAATGAAGCGGATGTTTTTGGCCCCCAGGGCGCTGGCGTTGTGTTGGGCGACCCACAGGGCGTCGGCCGAGATGTCGGTGGCGCTAATTTCCAAGATGGGGTTTTCTAAGGCCAGTGTGATGGCAATCGCACCGCTGCCGGTGCCAATGTCCAGCACACGGGTGAGCAGGTTTTCGCTGGCTCGTTTTTGCAAAAAAACCAGGGCATGCTCCACCAGTTCTTCGGTTTCGGGCCGGGGGATCAGCACCCGGTGGTCAACAAAGAATGGGCGGGAATAAAACTCTTTTTGCTCCACCAGGTAGGCGATGGGTTCGCCAGCCTGACGGCGGGCGGCCAGGGCTTTGAAGTTGCTCAACTGGTCCATGGGCAGCTCGGCATGGCTTTGACTGACCAGTCCCACTTTGTTCAGCCCGGTTGCATGGCACATCAAAATGCGAAGCTCGCCCATGGGCAGACCCGTTTCTTCCCGCGTTTGTTGCAGGGTGGTTTGCAGCGTGGGTGCAGGCAGGTGGCCTTTATTCATTGGCAGTGATTTCGGCCAGCAGTTCGGCTTCGTGATACGCCGTGAGGCCTTGCATTAGCTCGTTGAGGTCACCATCCATGATGTAGTCGAGTTTGTACAGGGTCAAGTTGATTCGGTGGTCGGTCATGCGGCCCTGTGGAAAGTTGTAGGTGCGGATGCGTTCGGAACGGTCGCCAGAACCCACCAGGCTTTTGCGCTGCGAGGCTTCGGCGGCCTGGCGCTCGCGGTCGGCTCTGTCTTGCAGGCGGGTGGCCAATACTTTCATGGCTTTGTCTTTGTTGCGGTGTTGACTTCGTTCGTCTTGGCATTCCACGACCACGCCTGTGGGCAAGTGGGTAATACGCACCGCAGAGTCTGTTTTGTTGATGTGTTGGCCACCTGCACCGCTGGCGCGAAAGGTGTCGATTCGCAGGTCGCTGGGGTTGATTTCAATGGCGGCGGCTTCGTCGGGCTCGGCCATCACGGCCACCGTGCAGGCCGAGGTGTGGATTCGGCCCTGGCTTTCGGTGGCGGGCACGCGTTGAACGCGGTGGCCGCCGGATTCGAATTTAAGGTGTTTGTACACTTGGTCGCCCGCAATGCGTACGATGACTTCTTTGTAGCCGCCGAGTTCTGATTCACTGGCGCTCATGATTTCGATTTGCCAGCCCTGCCTTTCGGCAAAGCGGGTGTACATGCGGAACAGGTCGCCTGCAAAAAGGGCGGACTCATCGCCACCCGTGCCGGCGCGAATTTCCAGCATCACGTTGCGGTGGTCGTTGGGGTCTTTGGGCAGCAACAGGCGTTGCAACTCGGCTTCTAGTGCGGCCAGTTTGCCTTCGTTGTTTGCAATTTCTTCTCGAGCCATGTCACGCATGTCGGGGTCGGCCAGCCACTCTTGGGCGGTTCGCAGGTCGGCCTCTATGCCGAGGTACTCTGCGTAGCGTTCGGTGGCGGGCAGCAGTTCGGAGCGTTCGCGCGTGACGTTTTTAAACAGCACCATGTCTTGGGCTGCCTCTTGTGAGGACAAAAACTGGTCCAGGTCGGCCAGGCGCTGCGTGAGACGCTCCAGCCGAGACCGCATGCTGTCTTTCATCTATTGGTCGTTGTTGATGTTGAAAAGTTTGGGCAACCACTTGAGCAGGGTGTCTCGCTCAGCCGGGGTGGCCTGGTGCAGGGCCTGCATGGGGCCGTGCATGAATTTTGCGCTCATGCGATGGGCCATGAGCTGCACCACGTCGTCGGGAGACATGCCTTTGGCCAGTTGGCGCCGGGCGTGCTCCAGTTCGAGTTGGGCGATGTCGTCTGCTTTTTGGTGAATGTGCTGAATGGTGGGCACCATGGCGCGTTCGTTGACCCACCGCATGAAACCTTGCACTTGCACTTCAATGATGGCTTCTGCCTGTTGTACGGCAGCAGCGCGTTGCTCGCGGCCCTCTTGAACAATCTGGCTGAGGTCGTCCACGGTGTACAAAAACACATCGTCAAGCTTGGCCACTTGCGCCTCAATGTCGCGGGGCACGGCGAGGTCTAGCATGAACATGGGCTCGTGCTTGCGCTTTTTGGTGGCGGCTTCAACCATGCCCAGGCCGATGATGGGCAAGGTGCTGGCAGTGCAGGAGATCACCATGTCGGACTTGGCAAGTTGCGCAGGCACCTGCGAAAGACCAATCACTTGGGCGTTGTGGGCTTGGGCAAGTTGTTGGGCGCGTTCGGCGCTCCGGTTGGCGATGGTAATGCTTTTTGGGGTTTGGGCTGCAAAATGGGTGGCACAAAGCTGGATCATTTCGCCCGCGCCGATGAAGAGCACATGGCGTTTGCTGAGGTCGCCAAAGATGCGGGTGGCCAGCTTGACTGCTGCTGAAGCCATGGACACGGAGTGTGCGCCGATGTCGGTGTGGGAGCGCACTTCTTTGGCCACCGAGAAAGTGCGTTGAAACAACTGGTGCAACATTTGGCCCAAGGTGCCTGCCTCTTCTGCGGTGCGGGCGGCCTGTTTCATTTGGCCTAAAATTTGGGCCTCGCCCAGCACCATGGAATCGAGTCCGCTGGCCACGCGGAAGGCGTGGCGTATCACCTCTTGCTGGGGCAGTTTATACAGGTGAGGGTGCAATTCTTGCGGGGTGATGTTTCGGTCTTGGGCCAGCCATTCAAGCAGGGCGGTCTCAATGCGAGGCACGTCATCGGCTGCGCAGTAGACCTCTGTGCGATTGCAGGTGGACAAAATGGCTGCTTCGGGGGCTTTAACCCGGTGCGCAAGTGCCCGCAGGGCCTCCTGGACCTGCTCGGCCGGAAACGCCAAACGCTCGCGCAGTGCGAGCGGTGCGGATTGGTAATTCAGGCCGACTGCGAAAAGCTCCATGGTACTCACTGGGCAGGAAACCCTTCATTATAACCCGCAGGGCTGGGATTCCTGTGAATCAGCTTTGAGCGAGTTGCTGTTTGATTTTTGCGAAGTCGCTGGCGCGGCCTTCTTGGTCCACCTGCTCGAGCTTATAGCCAAAGCCGTATACCGGCGTGAGGCGAAAGCCCTGTTCAGGTCGAAGCGCCAGCTTGGAGCGAACCCGAGAAATGTGAGTGTCCATGGTTCGGGAGGGCAGGTCGGTGTCGCGGCCCCACACAGATTCTTGAATGTGCGACCGTGACAGGGGTTTGCCCAGGTTGCGGAACAAAAGCAAGGCCAGGTCAAACTCTTTCTGGGTCATGATGACCCGCTTGGTGTGGCGCACGATGGTCGAGAATTTTGGATGAAATTCCAGGCCGGCAATGTCGAATACCTCAGGCGCGGTCAGCTCGGGGTAGGCGCGGCGCAACAAGGCATTGACGCGTGCCACCAGTTCGCCTCTGCGAATAGGCTTGATCATGTAGTCGTCTGCACCGGCGTTGAGCGCTTCGACAATGTTTTCTTCATCGGTTTTGGAGGTGATGAACAACACCGGCACTTTGATGTGCAAGGTGTCGCGAATCCAGTGCATCACCTTGGGGCCAGAGCTGTCGGGCAGTACCCAGTCCAACAACACCAGGTCGAAACTATCGCGGTACAAAGCGGCCTGGAAGCTTTTGAAGGTGGAAAAGCAATGGCACTTGTGCTGCACCGATTCAAGCACCCAGCGCAGCATTTCGCTTTGGGTGAGGTCGTCTTCAAGGATGGCTATTCGCATGGCGGGCACTCCTGCCGGTTTTTGTTACGCCAATATTAAATGCTTGTTTACAGTTTAATCGTGTGAACAGGCACGGATTCCGCATACAGCTTTTTTGTTAAATATATTGACAATGTAATTTGGCAATCGCGGATGATCAAGTTTGTTGTTCTTCCTGCATGGCATGCACTGCGTGTGCACCTGCAAAAATAACAGCCACAATTCGCAGTGCTTTTTCGAACAGGGCGTCGCGCTGGTCGGGGTGCTCGATGTAGTCCACCGCCATGAAGAGGATGTTTTGGGCCAATACCTCAAGCACTTCGATCATTTCGTCTTTGGGCAGGCCTGGAAGCAGGCGGGAAATGCGGGGGTCGCTGCAGATATCAAGGCTGATGGCCCGGATGGTCTTTTTGAGGCCTTCACGCATGCGCTCTAAAGAGCCAAATGCCTCGGATGCGCCCACCACCACGGGTTTGGGGTTGTCGACCGCCCAGTCAAAAAATCGCTTGACCAGCATGGGGCGAATGTCGAGGTCTGCCTCTTGAGCTGTTCGGATTCGCACCTCGGTGAAGGCTTCGATGACGGCCTTTTCGACCTCCAGAATAACCGCTGTACCCAGGTCTGCGAGGTCTTCAAAGTGGCGGTAAAAGGCAGGCGCAGACAAACCGGCCTCGCGCGTGATTTCGCGAATGCCGAGGCTGGAAAAACTGCGTCGGTGGTAGCTCAGGTTGAGGGCTGCGTCGATCAGCCTCTGGCGCCCGTGCGTTGTGGTGGTGTTGCTCATAGCCGTTGGATTATAGCGAAAAGCCCCGGATGTTGCGCTAAAACATGAGTTTAGCGGCGTTTATTGGGTGAAATAAATTGGGGGTTGACGAGTATGTTTACGATCGTTAACATGCCTTCAAATAACACGCAAACCGACTCTGCGGGAGACCTTCAATGTTGCACTACCTCAAATTTGCGTCATTTCCAATTTTGGCCCTGGGCACCATGCACGGCATGATGCAAGGCGGTAACTGGATGTTTTTTGGCATCACGGTGTTGGTGGCTGTGGTAGCCATCGGCGATGTGTTGCTGCCAGACGATCGCAGTGAGCCCCGCATGGAAGGGGAGCTATTTCTGAACATGATGTTGTGGCTGACCTTGCCCATTTTGTTCTGGGTGAGCCTTTGTTTTTCTTGGGCTGTGGCCCCCAACGATGTATTGGGGCTGGACGGTTTCATGAAAAGCGTGTTCGGCTATGACCGTCTGCAAATACAGGCCGACACAGCGTGGTATCAGTGGTTGGCCGGTGCCGTGGGTGGTGCATTTTTGTTTGGGGCGGGCGGCACCAATGTGGGCCACGAACTGACCCACCGCACCTACAGCAAACGAGACATGATTTTGGGCCGTTGGATGCTGGCATTTACCGCCGATGCGTCGTTTGCCATTGAGCATGTGTATGGCCACCACAAAAACCTGGGTACACCCATTGACCCCGCTACAGCCCAACGGGGGGAGAATGTGTACAGCTTCGTGTTCAAAAGCTGGATTGGTGGTTACAAGTCGGCTTGGCGGCTTGAAAAGCAACGTTTGGACAAGTTTGGTCAATCGGTTTGGAACCCAGTTCACAGCCGAATGATGCGCGGCAATTTGATGAGCCTGTCGTTATACCTGGGCGCGTTTTACATCGGTGGCTGGGCCGCTTTGGGTATTTTCTGGGTGATGTCGGCGGGTGGCAAAACCCTGCTTGAAATTGTGAACTACATGGAGCACTACGGCATTGTTCGCCGCCCGGAGGACAAAGTAGAGCCTCGCCACAGCTGGAACACCAATGCGTCTGTGTCGACAGCCCTGTTGTTTGCGCTGACCCGCCACAGCCACCACCATGCTGAGGCAGACCAGGAGTATTGGAATCTGCGCAGCTACCAACACGCGCCCATGCTGCCCACTGGCTACCTTGGCACCATTTTGTTGGCGCTGGTGCCGCCCCTTTATAAGCGGGTCATGACCCCTTTGCTGAACCATTGGGATGAACACTTTGCAAGCCCTGAGGAAAAAAAGTTGGCCATTGAGGCGAGCATTAAAAGCGGCATGAAGGGGCTGAAAAGTGCGCAGCTGGGTGAACAAATGCATGCGCAGCGTTTGAACAAGGCCGCCGCCTAATGGGCGCAGGCATACGCAAGGGGCAAAAACATGAAATTGCTGGAATGGTTAGGATTACAAGGCGGCGCTGCGGGCAGTGCGAAAGCCCGTGCCCACCACACGGTTCACGTGGCGCCCGGTGGGCAGGTTTTTGAGGTCGAAAAAGGCCGAAAAGTGATTTTGAACTCGGCTTTGTCTGCCGGGCTTGGGTTTCCTCACAATTGCCGAGTGGGCAGTTGTACGCAGTGCAAGTGCAAGCTCAAAAGTGGCAAAGTGCGCGAGCTGACCGATAGCAGTTACGTGCTGAGCGCGGAGGATTTGAAAGCGGGCATGATTTTGGCCTGCCAGTCCATTCCAGAAACCGATCTGGAAATTGAAGTTGAACTGACCACGGGCGGAGACCGTTTGGTTGAAACACGTGGCACCGTGGTCGGTCAAAGAAACTTAACGCACGATATTGTTGAGCTGCGCGTGGCCTTGGATGACGCAATGCCCTTTAAGGCGGGCCAATACGCCGAGCTGCGGTTGGAAGAACTCAGCCTGAGTCGAAATTACAGTTTTGCCATGGCCCCCAAAGGCCAAGAGGCCAAAGAGCTGGTGTTCCATGTTCGCAAAGTGCCCGGTGGGCGGTTTACAGAGTGGTTGTTCGCAGCCAACCGTCAGGAAACCCGATTGAGTGTGAACGGCCCTTTTGGTGATTTTTATTTGCGGCCCGCCGAGGGCGACAAACCTGCTCCAATTGTGTGCGTGGCAGGTGGCAGCGGCATGGCGCCCATTTTAAGCCTGCTGGAGCAGGCCAAGTGGGCAGGGGAATCGCGGGATGTGCATTACCTGTTTGGCGCGCGTACCCAGCGGGATTTGTATGCGGAGCGTGAAATGGGCAGGTTGCAACAGGGTTGGCGCGGCTCTTTGAACTTTACCCAAGTGTTGAGTGAAGAACCCCAAGGCAGCAGCTGGACAGGCAAGCGCGGTTATGTGACCGAAGCCCTGGACGAGCTGGCCTTGGATTGGCCGAATGTGCAGGCGTACCTGTGCGGCCCGCCTGCCATGATTGATGCAGCGATTACCAAGTTTGCTGCATTGGGGGTGAAGTCCAGCAATATTCGCTACGATAAATTTGAATAAGCCTGGTGCCGGGGTGTTGCTGTCCCCCGGTTGGGCTTTTTGTGGGCCACCATGCGGTGGCCTTTTTTTATGCAGGCAAACTGAGGTTGCTGGGGTCAAACGGCAGTGCGCCTGAAGGTGCTGCTGCGGATCCGATGGGAAGCGCATCTGCAACCATCGAGAATGCGTCACCCAAGGGTTCCAAGGGTGTGTTGGCAACCACATCCTCAACCACGCCCGCCAGAGCGTCCGCGGGACCCTCATTGGTGTTGTCGGGCTCGTCCGGGTTTTCTGGATCTTCGGGATCCTCTGGGTCTTCGGGGGTTTCTGTGTCCTCAGGCTCTTCGTCCACAGGCTCAGAGGTTTCGTCTTCGTTGTCAACTCGAGGATTGGGACGCACGCTGACTTCAGCGCTGGTGTCGTCGCCCGAGGTGCTGGCCAGGGCGGCAACGCCAATGCCACCACCCACGGTGGCGGCCAGGGTTCCTACACCACTGCCTGCCACACCTCCAGATAGCAAACCAGCGCCGACCAGGCCGCTAAAGCCGGTGCCGGCGTCTGCCAGCAGCAATGCGCCATCTGTGCCCTCACTCACGGCGTAAAGCTCCACGCCGTCGCTCAGCGAGGTGACTTCAATCATGGTTTGCCCAGAGGCCTGGGTGGTCGCCACTTGAGCAGCGGAATTGGGGGCAAGGCTGACCAGGGAATCGGCTTGACCCGGAGTTTGGGCTGGCAATTCGATGTCAACAGACACCAGATCTTTATTCTGAATAACATCCCCCGCCAAAATGGCATCGCCCTGCACTAGGGTGAGCTGTTCGCCTTGACGTTGAACGAATAGTTTTTCTGTCTTACTGGCCACGGTGCCGATTTTAGGGGCAGTGCTCATGGGTGTTGCGTCCTGTGGTTGGCCCGGCTTGGGGCTGGGTTTGTCAGCATTGTTGTTAGTTTTACCCGCAAGTTGCGCAATTTGGATTCAAAGAAAAACCCCCTCCGAGGAGGGGGTTGCGGGCTTGTGGAATTAGCCTAGCGGATTGTCTGTGGGCAGTGGCAATGGGCTATCGCCCGCAGACCCCAACGATGTAATCGTTGCCGCCGCACCTTCCCACATTTGGGCCCCTGCGACTAGGCCTTCGTCAAG
>NZ_CAXQZX010000143.1:0-40753 GCF_964228395.1 Limnobacter sp. | reverse complement strand
GCGGTTTGATCCATCACATGCTCGCGGGTGATGGTTTGGCCGGGCAGCAGGCTGGTTCCCCAGCGAAATCCTGGTGAGAACGCAATTTCAGCGCCCTTCACCTCCATCAAGGCATCAATGATCAATTGATCCCAACTGCCGTTGAAGTTGCCGCGGCGGTACAGCAGGCCCTCAGTGGTGGCCAAGGGCTCGGCCAATTTGGCCAGGAATGGCTTGCGAACGTTGTCGACAAAAGCCTGCATGGCTGGGTCAGCGGGTAACATATTTGAAAACACGGGCAGCAGGCGGTACATAAAGCCCTGCAACTTGCCGCCGCGAATATCCATATCGAGCACCCCCAAAAACTTGCCGTTGCTGCCCGCGTTGGTGACGTGGGTAACGCCGCTGGCGTTTTTAACAGGGATGGCGTTGGGCACGCCATCGTGGGTGTGCCCGCCCAAAATAAAGTCGATGCCTGTGACGCGACTGGCCATTTTGATGTCCACGTCCATGCCATTGTGCGACAGCAATACCACCGCTTGCGCGCCCTTTTGGCGCACCTCGTCCACAACGGCCTGCATGCTTTCTTCCTGAATGCCGTATGACCAATCCTTCACAAAGTACCGGGGGTTGGCAATTGGGCTGTAGGGGAAGGCCTGGCCAATGATGGCGACCTTCGCACCATTGATGGTTTTCATGACATGGCTTGGAAACACAGGGTCGCCAAAGTCTGCAGTTTTAATGTTTTGAGCAACGATGTCGATTTTGCCTTTAAAGTCTTTCTCGGCCACCTCCAAAATGCGCTCTGAGCCATAGGTGCATTCCCAGTGCAGGGTCATCACGTCCACGCCAAGCAATTTGGCCGCGTCCACCATGTCTTGCGCATGGGTCCACAGGGCCGTTGCCGAACCTTGCCAGGTATCGCCCCCGTCCAGCAGCAGGGCGCCGGGGCGCTGCGCTTTCATCATTTTTACCAAGGTGGCCAAGTGGGCGAATCCGCCCACCTTGCCATAGCGTCTGGCTGCCTCTTCAAAGTTAAGGTAGGTGAATGCGTGCGCCTGCGCCGACCCCGCCGGGATGTTGAATGCCTTGAGCAAGGCCTCACCCACCAAATGAGGAGCGCGGCCGGCGGCGTCTGCAACACCAATGTTCACATTCGGCTCACGAAAATAAATGGGCACCAACTGAGCATGGCAATCGGTGAAATGCAGCACACTGGCGTTGCCAAAGGGTTTTAAGTCGTAGAGCTTTTGCGGTGCATTGCCAGCCAGCACATGGGGCGCGTCCAGCGCCATGCCCGCAGCCGAGGCAGCAGCCAGCATTCCCATGAATTCGCGTCGATTCATTTGCATGGGTGATTCCAATGAATGATTGAAGTGGAGACTGCCCGGCGCGCAGCGCGCACGGGCAGACCAGCGGGCAACTTTATTTGTTGACCGGCGAGTCTGGCGCCATCAAAAGCGCCATCACGTCTTTGAGCTGCTCTTCTGTAAGTATGCCCTCAGCCCCAAAACGCGGCATGTTGGAGCATGCGTTGTAGGCGTGAGAATTCCAGATCTTGGCCCAGGTGTATTTCATGATTTCTTCGGAGTTGCCCCGCAATTTGCCATACTGGTAGAGCGAGGGGCCCAAGTTGCCGTAACTCAATTCCTGTGGCGCCAGTTGATGGCAGGCGTAGCAGTTGCCGCCTGCAGGGGTATCGGGCTTGTCAGAGAACTGCAAACCCACGCCGGTTTGGGCAATTTTTTCGCCCGCTTTCCAGTCGCCCAAATACTTGCCATCGGCTGGGTATTTAACCGCAGCAAGGGCAGCCTGTTCAAGCTCGGTGCGCTTGGATTGAGGCAATCCTTTGGGGTCGAGCGCCGCCAAAGAACAGGCCTTTTGCAACTCGGATTGGTTCAAGCGATCCATGCCAGCCTGACCTTTTTCTTTAAAAGAGGCCATGATGACTTGATGCACTTCGGCATCACTCACCTTGGCCGCAGACTCCTGGGCCGTATTGGCGCAACCCGCAATGAGGGCCGCCGCCAACACGCCTGCCATGCTCAGTGTGTTTTGTTTCATGGGGGTGCCCTCCTTAGCGTTTGATGGACGTTGCTTGCATGGTGCCTCCGTTGGCCCTCACACCCAAGAAGGTAATAAGGTCAATGGCGGCCTGCGAGCCATATTGAAGTTCTGGAAAACGCTGCTGACGGAAGCAGTCATACATGCGCCACTGCATGGTGCGCACTGCCCCTTGAGACACCCGGTACGCTGGCCAGGCCGCGAATGCAGCTTGGGCGGGTTCTGTTTTGGTTAGATTGGGCAGGCCCTGCAAGCGAATGCGTTGATCGTCGGCCGCGTGGCAACTGGCACAGGAAAAATCGTAGGGGCCCCCACGGAAAAAGAAAATTTTCTCGCCGCGGGCGCGGGAGGCAATTTCCTCGGGATGGGATTGCGGTACAGCAATGGTGGTGCCGCGAGACTGGGCATACACATACGCCACCAAGGATTCCATCTCGGTGGGGCGCTGGCCCGCGCCAGAGAACGGCTTGGCAGTGACCTCTTTGGCATCCCGCCCTTGCAAAGTAACGATGCAGTGCACAATGCGACTTTCCACGTCCATCACTTTGCCTGTGTCAGAAAAAAACCTGGGCATTTGACCCACGGCACCTTCCAGCTTGCCGGGACCCTTGCCCAAATCGCATTGTTCAAGAGAAGCATTCTTCGGGCCTCTAGGCTTGGTCCAGAGGTCCTCGCCAAGCAATTCGACCAATTCGGCAGGGTTGCCATCGGCCAACATGTCGCGATATTCCTGAATGCCCTGCTCGGTGGATTTTTGGGCAGCCACAGGGCCAAACGCCCCCATGGTCAACAGGCTGGCGGCTGCCGCGCTGGCAGCCAGGTGCTTAACAGATCTCATCTCACGCCCCTTTGTTGTGTTTATGAATTGATTTGAGATTACGCCACTTTGGTTTTGTCTGTGCGGGATTCGCCTTTGTTGTCTGTCCAGGTGATTTCAACGGTATCGCCCACTTTACCGCCTTTGAACGAGAAAGACATGAATGGGTTTTTGGCCACGGCCGGACCCCAGTTGGCTTGCAAGACCACCTTGTCGTTGCACTTGGCCGTGACGTTCTGAATAAACCACGCGGGCACCAGATTGCCGTCAGCGCCTTTGCGTTGACCGGTTTCCATTTCGTGCGCCATCAATACTTTTACTTCTACTTCATCGCCGTTGGCTTTGGCGCGAATTTTCATTGGATCAGCCATGTTGAGCTCCTTTTGATTCTTGATGTTAGCCGCCGCAACCGCCCAGGGTTACTTTCACTTCTTTTTTGGCAAAGTAGTATTTGCCATCGGCTTTCACCAGGGCGTACACATTGCTGGATTTGCCCATTTTCACGCGGGTGTTGACCTTGGCCTCCGTGCCTGCGGGGATCATGAATTGTGCAGACAAAATGGAGGGGTTGTTCTCAACGAGCAAAGACACCTCGGTGGTGTTTTTCAATTTGCTGTCGGCACCCACAGGCACCACGGCGCCATTTTCTGCAATGTCGGGGGCAATCACGGTGATGTCAGCGCTCTCGGTGGGCATGTTGCCACCCAAGGCTTTCATGAGTTCATCCATGGATTTGCTCTCGAAGGCTTTTTTGGGCCAACCCTGGGATGCAAAGGCCACGTTGGGCTTGATGAGGCCTGCGGCCACCGCCAATCCCAGCACAGTCAGGCTGGACGAGGCCTTCAATACGGCACGTCTGTTTTCGTTCATTGAGCGATTCCTCCTAGAAACATTGCTCGTTCACTTGTTTTTGGTATTCAACACCCACTTGGCCAGGCTTTCAACATCGGCATCGGACAAATGCGATTGCGCTGGCATGGGCATGCTGCCCCATACACCCTGACTGCCCTGGCGTATTTTGTCGGCCAGGTAGGCTTGTGCATCGGGCCGCTTGGCATACTTCGTGGAAATATCCACCAACGAGGGGCCCAACTTTTTTTCACTCACGGCGTGGCAGGCCACGCAACCGTTGGCGTTGAACAAAGACTCAACAGGTTTGACCTGAGCGGTATCAGAAGTTGCACCCGTGCCTTGTGCCACTGTGACCACACCGCGCACTGGCCCCACCAAGCGGTTTTGTTCATGCAGGTTGCCATGGGCGTCACGGGCATATTCAGGCAAGGATGAAAGCACCTTTGCATTAGGGGTGCAGTTTGACATGCAACGTGCCTCTTTTACATCGGGTTTACCCGAGGGCAACCACAGGCCATGATTGGTTTGCATGCCATTGCGATTAGGCAATTTTTGTTGCACCTCGGCCATGTTGGCATCGCTCAACACAAAGTCGTCTGGCAGCACACCTCCCATGTTCAAAATGTAAGCGGTGACGGCATACACTTCTTCGGTGGTCAGTGACTTGGGGTTGGTCCAAGGCATGGCACGGTTGATGTAATCCCACAAAGTTGACAGGGTGGGTACTTTCATCAAGGTGGTGCGTTGGGGCGCAGAGCCGTCTTTGAGCGATTGCACGCGACCGCGCAGTATGTCTTCCCGAGTGGTACCGCCCACTATGGGAGTAAACACCTCGTTACTCTCGCCAAACACACCATGACAAGAGGCGCATTGCGCATCCCACACCTCCATGCCTTTGGCCACGCTGCCACTGCCTTTGGGCAGTCCTTTGAAGTCTGGGCGAACATCAATGTCCCAGGCCTTTACCTCCGCCACTGTGGCTGGCCGCCCAAGCCCTTCCATGGCCTGCGCCATGCTGGCTTGCCCCAACAGGCCTGCGCTTAAAAATAACGCCAGCGTTTTAAAAATGAGCGTTCTCATGCCCTACCCCACATGCACATTGTGTACTTCACCGCCAGCGTCCACGCGCCAGCTTTGAATGGCGTTGTTGTGGTAAATGCTTTTGTCACCCCGCTTGGCGCGCAAAGTGCGGTAGCTGGGTTGTACATAGCCTGTGCTGTCCATGGCCCTGCTTTGCAAAATCACGTCTTGCCCCTTCCACACCCAAGGCAAGCTGAAGCGGGTCAATGACTTATCAAGAACGGGGGTTTGAAGTTGGGCCGTTGCCCAGGTTTTGCCGCCGTCCACCGACACATCCACGGCTTTGATTTTTCCACGCCCACTCCAGGCCAGCCCGGTGATGTTGTAAAACCCCGGGTTGAGCAAACGCTGCCCACCCGACGGTGTGGTGATCACCGACTTGCACTCCTGGATGGAGGTGTATTGCCGGTGGGTGCCGTCGGGCATCAGGTCAACATAGTGAATGGCTTCGTCTTTGGTGGCCCAAGGCTGATCGCCCACCTCAATGCGGCGCAGGTACTTCACCCAACTCACGCCCTGAACGCCGGGCACCACCAAACGCAGGGGGTAGCCGTTCTCTGGACGCAGCATTTCGCCGTTTTGACCGTAGGCCAACAGCACCTCGCCGCTTTCCACCAATTCCATGGGGATGGTGCGGGTCATGGATGAACCATCTGCACCCTCGGCCAAAATGTATCGGCCTTTTTTAAGGTCGACCCCGCAGTATTCCAAAACCTTGATCAAAGGCACGCCAGTGAACTCGGAACAGCTCAACATGCCGTGGGTGTATTGCACGGTGGGCACGGCCACATTGGCCCACTCCATGCCCGAATTGGCTCCGCACTCGATAAAGTGAATGCGCGACACAGATTCCATGCGCATGAGTTCATCCACCGTGAACACCATGGGCGTTTTAACCAGGCCATTGATCATCAGGCGGTGCTGGCTGGGGTCAATGTCCCACCACCCCTGGTGATGCCGCTCAAAATGCAGGCCCGAGGGGGTAATAATGCCAAACAGGCCTTGCAGTGGGCAAAACGACACCGAGGCTGCGCTCACCCGTGTGAGCCCGGGTGACTCTCGGCGTTGTAGATTCTGCTCAAACTGGGAGGGCATGCCATAAGGCCTGGCTGCAACGGGCAAACCCAAACCACGGGTGTGCTCAGGCAAATTCAAGATGGCAGGATCGCCCTCAGCGGCGATGGCTTGCATGGGGCGGGCGCCTGCCAGTGTGGCCGCTGCGGCGGCCGCAAACGCCTTTTTGAAAAAGGCTCTGCGGTCGTCCGCGCCGGCTCTGTTGACAAAAGCGACATCCTGACGGCTTAAAAAATTCTCTGGCGCTCTGGCCACACGGCCCAGGGGCGTGTCCGAGGCGATGTTCAATGACAAGGTGTGTCTCCACTTTCTAATTATTTGTATGAGCATATGCTCATGTTTATAAGTTAAGACAAACCGGACACACTTGCAAGTGTTTTTACACCCTCTGCAGACGTAAGAATTTTTGCACTTGCGGGAATGAATTAGGGTTTCTTGGGTGATTTGACCGCGGGTTTGGCAGGTTGCTTGGTCACAGGCTTTTGCTTGCGCAAGGCCTCATGATCTATGCGGTACTCGGGCTGGGAAATGCCATGGCTGGCCGGATCGGTGGGCAGAACATTGTGCACAGCCTGTGCACCCACTTTGGCCACCAAGCGCACCGTGTCGTAGGCGGAATGGGTGATTTTTTTCTCCACCATGTGCACAGCCGAGGAAATTGGCGCAATTGGCTTGATCTTTTTTAGAACCGAAAAAGGAATGTCTGCAATACGACGGTGCACGCCCTCCACTTGGCGCGTGCCTTGGTCCAGGGAAGCCGAAATCAAGTCTACCAGACCTCGCAGATGAGGCTCGAGCGACTTTTTGCGGGACATACCAACCTCTTTGGGCTTTGATTGAACAGACATCAAATTCTAGAAGAGTTTGCGCACCACCGGTAGGCAATTCATTCCACTGTAAAATAGCGAAATTCCGGTTTAGATTCAAATATTGTGGCAATCATCATTTACGACCTTGAATGCGAGTACGCCCACCGCTTCGAGGGTTGGTTTAGGTCCAGCGAAGATTTTGACGAGCAACGTGAGCGCAAGTTGCTCACCTGCCCCGAATGCGGCACTGACGCTATTCGCAAAGTGCCTTCAAAAATCAATATTGGGCAAAGCAAGGCCGTGGCATCTGAAGTGCACCAACAGGCAGCTTCTGCTGCCAGCCAGCCCGAGCAAACCCCATCAGCCAGCAGCGGAAAAAGCAATGCCATGGAGGTGACCACCGCATTTGTGATGGCCAGGCAGGCGCTTGCTGCCTTGATTAATCATTCAGAAGATGTGGGCGACCGTTTTGCTGAAGAAGCCCGAAAAATTCACTACGAAGAGGCTCCCGTTCGCGCCATACGCGGGCAGGCCAGCCTTGAGGAATTTGAAGAGCTGCGAGATGAGGGGATCGAGATTTTTGCCCTGCCGCCCGTGCCCAGCGAAGATGAACTGAACTGAAAATGTTAAGCCTGGGCTTTGCCAAGCCCAGCCAACAAATTGGGCTGGACGATTTCAATCCAATAGCCGTCTGGGTCTTTGATGAAGGCCACATTGCGCATTTTGCCTTGCTCTGGGCGCTTGACATATTGCACGCCGTTTTTATCAAACCAAGCCACGGCATGCTCAAGATTGGGCACTGCAAAACAAATATGACCAAAACCCTGAGGCTGCGCGTTGCCATCGTGGTAGCGCTGCTCCGGGTCTTTTTCTGTACCCCAGTTGTGAGTAAGCTCCAATATGCCACGCTGGCTGAAGGTCCACACGGTGCGCTCCGCTTCGTCGACGGGCGCTTGTTCATCCGGGCTCAATTTTGCCAAAAAATAAAGAGAGAACGACATCTCGGGAAAGTCGAGTTTTCGCAGCAAGGCCATGCCCAACACCTGCTCGTAAAACTTCAAAGACACGGCAGGGTCTTTGATGCGCAACATGGTGTGGTTGAATGTGAATCCGTGGTGGGGGGGTAAGGTTGTGCTCATGGGTACTGCCTCTTGTTGCTTGCTTATTTAACGCGGCGTTTTTCAAGTTTGCGGGCCAGAGTGCGCCTGTGCATACCCAGGCGCCGCGCGGTTTCAGAAATATTAAAGTCGGTTTCGACCAGCACTTCGTGGATGCGTTCCCACTCCAGGTTTTTAATGGAAGTGGCGCGATTGCTCAGCTCCACAGGCTCTGTACCGGCCACGTGTGAAAAAGCGGCTTCGATGTCGTCGGTATTCGCAGGCTTGGCCAGGTATTGGCATGCACCCAGTTTGATGGCCTCCACGGCAGTGTTGATGCTTGCAAAGCCAGTGAGCACCACAATCAGCATGGTGGGGTCAAACTCGTGCAGGGCCTGCACACAACTTAAACCCGATGAATTGCCAGCGAGTTTAAGGTCGACCACGGCGTGCGTGGGGTGGTGATTTTGCAAAAGCGCCTGCATTTCATCTTGATTGCTGGCACGAATCACGGTGTACTCCCGACGCTCAAAAGACCGGGTCAAGACTTTGGCAAAAGCATCGTCGTCTTCAACCACCAACAACAATCGATCTGGGTTTGTTTCCAATTGCTCCAAACTACTTCTCCTGCAACACCAGCGAGGCCAGCGGCAAACTGACCTGTACGCGGGCCCCGCCATCACTGCGGTTTTCAGCTTGGACCACACCGCCCAAGGTTCGTGCCACATTCGTCACCAAAAACAACCCCAAGCCACCACCGGGGCGACCCTTGGTGGAATTGTAGGGTTTGCCAAGCTGCTCCAACACCTCTGGGGAAAAGCCCGGCCCACGGTCGCTGACGCGCACCAACAATGCATCGCCCTCTAGCCGAACATCCATGCCCACCCATGCAGGCGAGGCCTCCAAGGCATTGTCGAGCAAGTTAAACACCATTTGCGCCACCGTGGAATCGAATGCGACGGGCAAGGGCTGTTGAATTTGGTTGGTGAACTGAAATGCCTTGGGCGAACGGCTTTCCAGCCATTCATCGGCCAGGGACTGAAAATACACATTGAGCGTGGTGCGTTGGGAGCCCTCCCCGCGTGCTTCCCCAGCCGACATCAAAATACCGCTCACAATTCGCTTGCAGCGAATCAACTGGGTTTGTAATTCCTCAAGTTCTTCCTGAAAACCCGCGCTGTGTCGGAAGGCTGGCATGTGTTTCCAATCGCCAAGAATCACCGACATGGTGGCCAGGGGCGTGCCGAGCTCGTGCGCAGCGCCCGAGGCCAAGAGCCCCATCCGGACGATGTGCTCCTCTTCGGCTGCGCGCTGACGCATGGCGGCCAACTGCGCATCGCCGGCGCGCAAATTGCGGCTAATTCGAGTGATGAACATCACCAGCAAAGCGGCATTGAGCACAAAACAAATCAGAATGCCTTGGGCATACAAGTCGGCAAACACCATGCTGGTATTGGCTGGCCATTGCAGGGGCCGATTAAAAACCGACAGGCCCGCCAAACACAGCGTGGTGATCCACACCACGGTCCAAGCCGACTCCGTTCGCAACAACACCGCACTTAAAATAACCTGCAGTAAAAACAGCAAAGCGAAGGGGTTGTTGATGCCCCCGGTGAAATACAACTGGGCGGTGAGGCTGGCCACATCCACCAACATGGCCAAAAACAATTCGCGATTG
This sequence comes from Limnobacter sp., assembly GCF_964228395.1. Classification (GTDB taxonomy): domain Bacteria; phylum Pseudomonadota; class Gammaproteobacteria; order Burkholderiales; family Burkholderiaceae_B; genus Limnobacter. The sequence continues at coordinate 31,303 of NZ_CAXQZX010000143.1, read as the reverse complement.
CTGACCACCCGCTCCTCGTGCCAGCGCAAATGGCTGGCCACATTGAAGGCCACCAAAAACACCATGACGGTGAGCATTTCTTTGAGAGGCAAAGTAATGCCCAGACCAAACGAGGCCACCAGCATGGTGATGATCTGCCCACCAACGGCCAACCACCGAAGGTGAATCAGGTGCAGCATGTTTTTGTGACCGGTTTCTTGCGCCACATGGCTTTCAGACACTGGCCCATGGCCACCCTGACGCACAGAAACAATGTCGGAATTGATCGCCATGAACTGCCCTACTTCAAGCTGTTGAACGGGAGCGCCGCAACCACCAGGCGCAGCCCAACACCATCAAGGCCAAAGCATACCAAGTGATGGCATACATGAGGTGGTTATTGGTGAAGCGAACAATGGTTAAGCCATCCACCGGATAACTTTGGGGTTGAAAGGTGACCATTTCTGGGTTGATGTTGCGAGGCAAACCCGCATCCACAAAAAACGGGGCTGCCTGGCTCAGGCCATGGTGCTTGGACATGGCCTCAATGTCGCGCGAAAACCAACGGTTTTGTGCAGGCTGGTTGTTGCGCAAAAAACCACCTTTGGGCTCGGTGATGCGCAACAGGCCCACCACGTCAACCACGGCTTGCGCCGCTTGTTCATCCAGCAAATCGACTTCTGCATTGGGCGCATACCCCCGGTTGACCCACACCACACCCTGCTCGGTCTGCATCGGCGTTAGCCACCACTGCCCTGGCCCCAACACGGTGCTGGCCTGTACCCGGGTGGTGTATTGCGGCAGGTAATGGCCTGAGAGTTTGACCTTCAAATATTCGTGGGAGCCCCGCTGCACACTGGCCCAGTGTTCGGGGGACGGCAATGCTTGGGGTGCACCTGTGGCTCGGGTTTCTACACGCTCGATTAAAGCGAGTTTCCACTGCAGACGCTGCACCTGCCATGTGCCCAAGGCACAAAACACAAAAAACAAAAAGACCGCCAGCGCATACGCCAGCAGCCTTGTTTTACAGCGTTTGCGCTCAGCGAGGTTCACGGAGGGCTTCAATGGCCTCATGGTTCATGCCGGGCATCATATTGGTGTTCAGATGGTACATCACCCAAATTGAACCCACCAAGGTGATCACCACCAAAATGAGGGTAAACACCAGCGCAAGCATGGTCCAGCCACCCTCGCTCTTGGTATTCATGTGCAGGAAGTACACCATGTGCACCACTATTTGAACTGCACCAATGCCCAAGATCACCATGGCCGTGGTCACCGAGCTGTCGATCATTTTGCCCATCACCAGCGCAAAGGGAATGGCCGTTAAAATAACCGACAATACAAAGCCAATCACATACTCGCGCATGCTGACGTGGATTTCGTCTTCCTCGTCGTGGTGGTGTGCGTCGTGATGCAGGTCGTGAGAATGTACGCTCATGGCAATACTCCCATCAGGTAAACAAAGGTAAATACGCCGATCCAAACCACGTCCAGGAAGTGCCAGAACATGGACAGGCAGAATACGCGGCGACGGTTTTCAACAATCAGCCCGTGCTTTTTAAGCTGGAACAACAAGACCACCAACCAAATAATGCCAAAGAACACGTGCAAGCCGTGGGTGCCCACCAGCGCAAAAAAGGCGGTTAAAAAACCACTGCGTTGAGGCGTGGCACCAATGCTGATGAAGTGCCAACACTCATATAGTTCTACCGCCAAAAAGGCCAAGCCCAATACCCCGGTGATGCCCAACCAAAGCACGGTGCCATTGAGCTTGCGCGCCTGCATGTTCACCATGGCCACGCCGTAGGTGATGGAACTGAGCAGCAAGAAGGCGGTGTTAATGGCCACTAGATTGAGATCAAAAATCTCGGACCCAGTGGGCCCACCCGCGTAATTGCGGCCAATCACGGCGTAGGTTGCAAACAGCGCTGCAAAAATCAAGCAGTCGCTCATCAGGTAGAGCCAGAAGCCCAAGAGCGAGCCGTTCTTGGGGTGGTGCTCACGAACGTAAAAACGCTCGCTGTTGTTTTGGTTCAAAGTAAGTTCAGACATGGCTTTCCAACAATTTGGTTCGTGCTTCTTCCGTGCGGGTTACTTCTTCCGCAGGGATGTAGTAGTCACGCTTGTAGTTGAACGTGTGGGCAATGATGGCCACCATCATGGCGGCAAAACCACCAGCAGCCAGCCACCAGATGTGCCACACCAGGGCAAAACCAACCACCGCACTCAGGGCAGAGATCACAAAACCGGCTGCCGTGTTTTTTGGCATGTGGATGTCGGTGAATCCGCTCAAAGGGCGCTGGTAACCTTCTTTTTTCATGTGGGCCCAGGCATCGTTGTCGTACACCTTTGGAGTGAAGGCAAAGTTGTAGTCTGGGGGCGGGCTGGAGGTGGCCCATTCCAGGGTACGACCATCCCAGGGGTCGCCAGTGGTGTCGCGCAGCTTTTCACGGTCACGGAAGCTGACCCAGAACTGCATGATCATGGCGGCAATGCCGATGGCGATCATGAAGGCACCCACTGCGGCGATTTGGAACCAGATCTGGAACGACGGATCGTCAAACTGGCTCATGCGGCGGGTAACCCCCATCAGGCCCAGCACATACAAGGGCATGAATGCGAAGTAGAAACCGATCACCCAGAACCAGAACGACACCTTGCCCCAGAACTCATCGAGCTTGAAATCAAAGGCCTTGGGGAACCAGAAGTTGATGCCGGCAAACAGGCCGAACAACACACCACCAATGATCACGTTGTGGAAGTGCGCGATCAGGAACAAGCTGTTGTGCAGTACAAAGTCAGCTGGGGGCACGGCCAATAGCACACCGGTCATTCCACCAATCACAAAAGTGATCATGAAGGCGATGGTCCACATCATGGGCAACTCAAAGCGAATTTTGCCCTTGTACATGGTGAACAACCAGTTGAAAATTTTCGCACCCGTGGGGATGGAAATAATCATCGTGGTGATGCCAAAGAAGGAGTTGACGCTGGCCCCACTGCCCATGGTGAAGAAGTGATGCAGCCACACCAAATACGACAGGATGGTGATCACCACAGTGGCGTACACCATGGAGCTGTAACCAAACAAGCGCTTACGGCTGAAGGTGGACACCACTTCAGAGAACACACCGAACAGCGGCAGAATCAGAATGTAAACCTCGGGGTGACCCCAAATCCAGATGAGGTTCACATACATCATGGAGTTGCCACCCAGGTCGTTGGTGAAGAAGTTGGTGCCCAAATAACGGTCCATGGTGAGCATGCCCAACACGGCAGTGAGCACCGGGAAGGCAGCCACAATCAAGACGTTGGTGCACAGCGCTGTCCAGGTGAACACGGGCATTTTCATCATGTTCATGCCGGGTGCCCGCATCTTCACGATGGTCACAATCAGGTTGACGCCCGACAACAGCGTACCCACCCCGGCAATTTGCAAGGCCCAGATGTAATAGTCGACCCCCACGTATGGGCTCTGCAAAATACCCGACAGCGGTGGATAAGCCAGCCAGCCAGTCATGGCAAACTCACCCACAAACAGGGAAGCCATGATGAGTACCGCGCCAAAGGTGGTCATCCAAAAACTGAAGTTGTTCAGGAAAGGAAATGCCACATCGCGCGCACCAATTTGCAGCGGCACCAGGTAGTTCATGAGACCAGTGACCAAGGGCATGGCCACAAAGAAAATCATGATTACACCATGCGCCGTAAAAATTTGGTCGTAGTGGTGCGGCGGCAAAAAGCCCTCATTGCCGTTAAAGGCAATGGCCTGCTGCATGCGCATCATAATGGCGTCTGCAAAGCCGCGCATCAGCATCACCAAGCCAAGAATCATGTACATGATGCCGATCTTCTTGTGGTCGATGCTGGTAAACCAGTCATTCCACAAAGTGCCCCACAGGCGGTATTTGGTGATCAGACCCAGCAAGGCCAAGCCACCAATGGCCACCACGATAAACGTGCCCAAAATAATGGGGTCGTAAAATGGAATGGCGTTCCAGGTGAGGCGTCCAAAAATCGGGCTTGTTTCGGTTGGATAAATCGTCATGGTTTTTACTTCGCAGAAGTCACAATGGGCAAGGCATCATCGTTGGGTGCAATGGTGCACATGGCCTCGTTGATCAACATGGAAATTTCTTCAGCGCTTAAACGGCTGCCGTTGCGAATGGAGTCCGCCATCATTTGGTGATCCATGCACTGTGTGCCTTCGGCCACACAGCGATTCACAATGGCGTGGAAAATGTTTTGTTCCACAGTGCCATAGCGCTCGGCTGGGTGCTTGATGGTGGGCTTTTCAAGCTCCACATATTGCTCGCGGTCCAGCACCTTGAAGCTGGCTTTCACCTGGCCGACCCACTGGTCAAATTCAGCCTGGCTCACGCCGCGGTAGTCAAAACGCATGTGAGAAAACCCTGCACCACTGTAATTGGCAGAAAACCCTTTCCATTCACCGGGCTGGTTGATGACCGCGTTCAACGTGGTCTCCATGCCAGGCATGGCGTAAATCATGCCGGCCAGTGGAGGCACATAAAAAGCGTTCATGACCGTGCTGGCAGAAATCTTGAACCGCACAGGCACGTCCACCGGGGTCACGAGCTCATTGACGGTCGCAATGCCCTGCTCTGGATAAATAAACAGCCACTTCCAATCCAGCGCTACGGCTTGGACCACCAAGGGCTTGTGGTCTGCAGCCAGGGGTTTGCCCGGAGCAATTCGGTCCAAAGGCCGGTAGGGATCAAGCTTGTGAGTGCTCACCCATGTCACCAGGCCAAGCACAATAATGATAAGCAGCGGCGCACCCCAAATGACCAACTCCAGCTTGGTGGAGTGGTCCCATTCGGGATCGTACTCGGCATTGTTGGCTTGCCGGTATTTCCAGGCAAAGAAAATGGTCAGAAAAATAACCGGCACAATGATGATCAACATCAGCACAGTGGCCAACACAATCAGATCCGCCTGTTGGGAAGCAATGTCCCCGGCAGGGTTCATCACAATGGTGTTGCACCCTGCAAGCAAAGAGGCCAGCAGCCCCACAAAAAGCCCACGTTTCAGTAGCATGAACATCTATTCCAGCAAAAGTACGTATGAAATCCATGCTAATTTACTAATGCGAACAGCCTGTGAGGATTGGACAAATTGTCCAAGGGCATGCAGGTTTGTTTATAAATTGCTGAAAATAATAAAAAAAGTGATGTGTCCAGAAAATCGAGGAGAAGTTCAAATGTCCAGTGCGACCATGGTGAATCCAGAGCAAGGCCAAGGCGGGCAACCCGCACCGGGCCACCACCACAGCAACAGCAACGTCACGCCGGGCGAAATCGCCATTGGCGTGGTCATTGGCCGGGCATCGGAATACTTCGACTTCTTTGTGTATGCGATCGCCTCGGTGTTGGTGTTTCCGGCGGTGTTCTTTCCGTTTGAAGATGCACTCACAGGCACCCTGTATTCGTTTGTTATTTTCTCATTTGCTTTTATTGCCCGCCCCCTGGGCACGCTGGCCCTGATGAAGGTACAGCAGCACCACGGGCGTGAGGTCAAGCTCACTGTGGCGCTGTTTTTGTTGGGCATTTGCACGGCAGGCATGGCCTTCTTGCCCACCTATGCCACGCTGGGCGCGGGGGCGATTGTGCTGTTGTCGATTTTGCGGTTTGGCCAGGGCATTGCCTTGGGCGGTTCTTGGGACGGTCTGCCCTCCCTGTTGGCCCTGAATGCGCCACCCAACAAACGCGGCTGGTATGCCATGTTGGGCCAGTTGGGGGCCCCTGTGGGTTTCATGATCGCTGCAGGTTTGTTCGCCTACCTGTTGTTTGCGCTGAGCAACGAAGATTTTCTTGAATGGGGCTGGCGCTACCCCTTTTATGTGGCCTTTGCCATCAACGTGGTAGCCCTGTTTGCACGCCTTCGTTTGGTGTCCACCAACGAATACTCCCGCATGCTGGAGGAACGTGAACTGCAGCCCGTCAAGGTGCGCGAAATGCTGGGCTCGCAAGGACACAATATTTTGGTGGGCGCTTTGGCGGCTTTGGCCAGCTATGCGCTGTTCCACGTGGTCACCGTGTTTCCTTTGTCGTGGATTGTGCTTGAACAGCAACGCTCCATTCCAGAATTCTTGGTGATTCAAATCATTGGTGCAGCCCTCGCCGCTGGCGCAGTGGTGTTAAGTGGTGTCATCGCCGACCGCTTGGGCCGCCGAAATACCTTGGGCAGCTTGGCTGTGGCCATTGCCGTGTTCAGCTTTTTTATACCCAGCATGATGGACGGCAGCTACAACGGGCAAACCGCATTCATTTTGATTGGCTTTGTGCTGTTGGGTTTGTCGTATGGGCAGGCTGCTGGTGCCGTAACAGCCAACTTCAAGGCCAAGTACCGCTACACCGGTGCAGCGCTTACAGCCGATTTGGCTTGGCTGGTGGGCGCGGCTTTTGCACCCCTGGTGGCCTTGGGCTTGTCAGCCCACTTTGGGCTTGAATATGTCACGTTGTACCTGCTCTCGGGGGCTTTGGGCTCCTTGGCTGCCCTTAGCTTAAACCGCGCACTTGAGTTGAAAGACTAACGTGCAACAAAGGTGCTGTTGGCAAGCCTAGCCACAGCACCTTCAATTGCACGCGATCCTCTATTGCAACAAGTAATCCACCGGCTGCAAATAAGGCGGCAGCTCCTTCTCGCCCAGGCTTTCGAGCATGTCCACCTCGATGCCACGAACCAAGGCGTTCAGGGGCAGGTCGTTGTCCATCAGGCCAAAAGGCTCCTCCAGTTCATCGCCCAGGTAGTCCAATCCAAAAAAGGTGTACGCAATGGCGGCCACAATGAGCGGTGCCAACATGCCAAGGCTTGGAGCCAACGAAAACGGCAACAACAAACAAAATAGCCAGGCCGTGCGGCGCAACAGCAGTGAGTATGCAAAAGGCGTTGGCGTGGTTTTGATGCGTTCGCAGGCGCCTTGAATCACAGCCACTGCAGCCAATTTGTTACCAAAGGTTTGGTACAAAATATCGCTTAATTGGTGTTGGCGGTACAGTTTGGCCAACTCATCGCTTTGCATGCACAGCAAAGCGTTGGGCACATTTCTGGCATGGGTTAGCAGGGCATGCTCAGCCGGCAACAACCAAGGCCTGGCGGCATCGGCCTCGCTCTGGTCTCGTAGGCGCGCAGCCAGCGCATGGGCATAGGCGATCATTCTTCGGACCATGGCTTGGCGCAGCTCTAACTGCGGGTAAAGGGCAGCAAGCTCCCGCGCAAAGCTTCGGGAATGTACGATTAAATCACCCCAGTGTTTGCGTGCCTCCCACCACCGGTCGTAGCAGGCGTTATTTCTAAAACCCAAAAAGACCGACAAAGCCAAACCCAAAATAGAAAACGTGCCAAGGCCCGCATTCAAAAATTGCAGATTATTGGATTGGTAAAACAACACCACCGCAGTGGACAAGGCCGCAATCAGCAACACCTTCCAGGCAATGCGCCTCACCACGGAGCCTCGGACAATGTAGATCAACTGGTGGGCACGCGGGCGCGGGCGAACAATCATGAAGCAACACTCCGGTTGGGTGATTGATTGGGATGTAATGAGCAGTTTACCGACACATTTTGAATCCGACAGGGCGCGTTGTCAGTAAAAACACCTAGACACACTATAAACATTCGAGACACATGCCCCTCTCTATTTTGCCCAACAAACGTGGAGCAGGCCTCGCCGCGCTGATTGTGTTGGCTGGCCTAAGCGCTGGCGCATGGTGGCTTGCGAGCAGTTCTGCACACCGCAACGCAGCGAGCTACACGGCCTATCACGATGAGGCTTTGGCCAACCCCACAAATTTTGCGATTAATGCGGTGGATGCGGGTTTTGCCCGCAGCATGATTCAGCACCACGCCCAAGCCATTCAAATGAGCATGTTGATGCGCAGCGCCGCATCGCCTGAAATGCAGGCCATTGCCCAGTCCATCGTACTGAAACAAACCCGAGAAATCGGGGTGATGGAAGGTTGGCTGTCTGCCTGGAACCAGCCGCCCCTGGTGGACGGTGCTCCCATGGCCTGGGTTGAAAACGCCACCAATGTGCGCCACCTGGATGACCAACTTTACCAGGCACGTTGCAAGGCTGAGGGTGGCGCAATGGCTGGCTTGGCCACACCCGAACAACTGGCACAACTTGAACGAGCCACCGGCAAAGCCAAAGAAAAATTGTTTCTTGAATTGATGCTTGCGCACCACCAAGCAGCCTTACCCATGGCCTGGTTTGCGCACCGCAATGGCGAATCAAGCCTTGTGAAAGCATTGGCCACCACCATGATCCGTGAACAGGGCATGGAGATTGCCTGGATGCAGGTCAAGCTCAACACATACACCCAATAAACTCAAAACCGGAGACGCCTTTTATGTTCACTCAAACCAAGCAGCGCCTTCCGTGGGCCATGTCGCTGTTGCCCCTGTTGATTGCAGGCTGCCTGGGGGACTCCCCAGCCACCAGCAGTGCCAATGGACGCCTTTCCCCCAGTGGCCAAACCGTGGTGGATGGGCCGACGCCAAGCGCAACACCCCAGGGGCAATGTGGCCCGGGCTCAAGCCCGGAAACCGGCATGCAGGGCCGTGTGTCACAGGCTGACCACGATGCAGGCCTCGCAGCAGCGGGCTTTTCTTGCAATATGCAGTTGGTGGGCTCTTTTGCACCAGAACGTGTGATCGGCACAGTGGGTGGCTTCAAGGTGGAGCGCTACCGCGACAAAGCCGGGCGCGATTGCGCCTTTGCAGATAGTACCCTGCTCTTCCCGACCAACCTGGCCGATCAGGAAATCGGGGTGAATGTGTTTGACATGAGCGACCCCACGCGACCCGTGCGCACTGCCCGCTTGGTGACGCCCGCCATGTTGTCGCCGCACGAGTCTTTGGTGGTCAGCCAAGAAGGCGGCGTGCTGGCCGCGGTGTTGGGTAACCCGGCGTTTGGCCCTGGTATTGTGGATGTGTACGATGTTTCTGAAGATTGCCGCAACCCAGTGTTGAAGTCCTCCACGCCCTTGGGTGTTTTTGGGCATGAAAGTGGTTTGTCACCCGACGGCAAAACCTTTTACTCGGCTTCGCCAGGCACCTCGACGATTGTGGCACTGGATATTTCCAACCCCAGCGTGCCTCGGCCACTGTGGTACGGGCAGTACTCATCGCATGGTTTAAGTTTGAGCCCCGATGGCAACACCGCCTACGTGGCCAGCATTGGCGACCCCGCAGGCATGGTGGTGTTGGACGTCTCTGAAATTCAAGCACGCAAGGCCAACCCAGAGGTGCGGGTAATTTCCACCGTAAGCTGGGACACGGTCACCATTCCGCAAAACGCGATTCCGTTCACCCAAAACGGCAAACAGTACGTCATGGAAGTGGACGAGTATTCTTCCAACGGTGGTGGCGGTGGTGTGAGCGCGCACGGAGACCTGGTTGGCGCTGCACGAATCATCGACATGAGCAACCCACAGCAACCCAAGGTGTTGTCGAATCTTCGGCTTGAGGTTCACAACCAGAAAAACCGCGAGGAAATCGCTGGCGACCCTGGTGCACAAAACCCCACCGGCGGTTACGCCGCTCATTATTGCAACATCCCGACGCGTGTGAACCCCACCATTGTGGCGTGCAGCATGATCCTCTCTGGCCTGCGGGTGTTTGACATTCGCGACCCGGCCAACCCGGTGGAGGTGGCATACTACAACGCCCCGGTGAAAGACCGGATCATCACTCAACCCGCACCCGCCAGCAACTGGGCCATGTCCAGCCCCGCGTTTGTGCCAGAACGCAAAGAGATCTGGTACACCGACGGCTACCAGGGCTTTTATGTGGTGCGTGTCAGCAACGGAGCCTGGAAATAAACATGAATTTTGAATACCTGAAACTTGAGGTGAGTGAGCGTGTAGCCACTGTGACCTTGCACCGCCCCGACAAGGGCAATGCGTTGGCCCCTCATGTGCTGCAAGAAGTCACAGCCATGTTTAACCAATTGGGCGAGCGTGACGATGTGAATGTCATTGTGTTCACCGGTGGTGAAAAGTATTTTTCTGCCGGTTTTGACTTGAATGAAATTCGAAAGCTGGAGAAGGTCAGCAACGAGGCCTACACCGCCTTGTTTCACAAAGCTTACCGCGCTATTTTGTTTTGTGAGCAACCCGTGATTTGTGCCGTGGGTGGCCCCGCCATTGCCGGGGGTTTTGACCTGACCATGATGTGTGACATTCGATACGCCTCCACACGAGCCAAATTTGGCCAGCGCGAGGTGGTGCTTTCCCTGACGCCGATCATGGACCCGCTGTGGCGAATCATAGGCATGGGCCGCGCCAAAGAGGTGGCGCTGACTGGCCGCATTTACGACGCAACCGAAGCCGAACGCATGGGCTATGTGAGCAAAGTTTTCCCTGAAGGTGAGTTGCTCAGCAGCGTCGGGCAAATTGCGCGCGACATGGCCAAATTTGATCGCACCTGTTTGATAGAGACCAAACGCTTATCCAACCAGGTGCTCAACCAAGACCTGGACACCTCGATGCGAACCCAAGAATGGCTGTTCCGCAGTTATATTGGCTCGGAAGACAACCATCAACGCATTGACGCATTGCAAGCGCAGTTGGCAGCAGCACGGGCAGCCAAGGGCAATTGAAGACAGCAAAGCCCTTAATGCAGCCTGCGTTTGCAATACACCTTCAAAGCCTGACCATCCGCTGCGTGCTGTCTTTGAAGGTGAAGCGTCATCTTGGAATTCAACACAGTGCCTTTGCAGATCAGCATCAAACCATCGCGGTTGTATAGATCCCTGCTCAGCACCATCCCAGGGACGAGGGCCTGGCTATCCAGAAGCTCTTCATGGTCTGCGGGATAATCCTCCAGGCGAGCAAGGGCTGCGGGCAAGGCAGCCAGCACAGCGGTGTCATATCGCTTGCCCGCGCCACTTAGCAGATGCTCCATGGCCTCTGGCGGGTTTAACTTTCGGCTAAGCAGCCACCCCAGCTGGAGTTCGTCCCAATCTTCGGCCACAGCAAGTATTCTTGCGCCGCGGCTGATTTCGTCCCCCACCAAGCCATCTGGAAAACCCTGACCATCCACACGCTCATGGTGCTGACGAATATAAAGTGCCGCATTGTTCAATTCAGGAAGGGGCAACAACGCAGCCTGCCCACGCATGGGATGCTTGATCATGGCCGCTCGCAAACCAGGTTCGAGCTCAGGCAAGGCACGCTGAAACACATGCTCTGACAAGCCGGCTTTACCCACATCATGCAAAAGACCAGCGATATAAATATCGCGCACTTCTGCGTCTGGCAAATCCAATTCAAGCGCCAACAGGCGGGCCAAATCCGCAACCCGACGATGATGGCCAGCCATGCCGGGTGCGCTCATTTCGATCAAATTTGAGAACACCTTCACCGCATTCATAAACTGAGCGCTCAACTCACCAAAGGCCTGCTCCAAAAAAAGATTGGTTTGGTAAAGCTCTTGCGTGCGTGCTGCGACGCGCTGGTCCAAGTCTGCATTCAGTGCGTTTAAATCCTTCACCTTCGCAGTCAAGCGTTGTGCAAGCAGGTCTCTTTCATTGCGAAGCGCAACTAGGCGCAATTGCTGTTGCAATGTTTGTTTTAGGTCATCATCATTCCACGGCTTGGTCATGTAACGGTCGATCTGCCCCTGATTGATGGCGGCGATCGTAGAGCGCATGTCCGCATAGCCCGTGAGCAAAATTTTGGTGCACTTGGGGTTGCTGCGGCTTAACGCTGCAAACACCTCAGCGCCATTCAAACCGGGCATGCGCATGTCGCACAACACCAAATCTGGCTCAAATGTTTTGGCAATCTCAAGCGCTTTCAACGGGTCGGTGGTGCTCTCTAGCCGGTAAGGCTCACTGCGCAAGGTGCGTCTAAGCGCATTTAATACATTGGGCTCATCGTCGATAATCAACACCGCATGCTCCCGAAGCTCACTGCTCATGGCTCACATCCCCAACAAGGTTTTCCACTGTTCGAATTGCTCGTGCACGGCTTCGAGCAAACCTCGATAGTCTTTGTCTTTCCAGGTTTCAAGGCCCAATGAAAAATAAAGGCTTGCATGGTAGGCCGAGGGTTGGAAATCATTGGACAGCACCACATGGGAGAACTGCATCACCTGTTGTAAAACAGAGTGATCACAAAAAGGCTGCATGTACTGCGTGCCCACCGCGACGCACATGGTCTGGGGGAAGTTCCATTGTGCCAACACTTGGCTACCCATATCGGCATGATTGGTTTCAAACAACATTTGCTCAAGTGTGAGCAAGGCCTGATTGGATCGCCCAGAAGACAACGCCGACAGGTAATCGGTTGGGGCTTGTGGTAGCAAGGCCAAACATCCTACATTGTAAAAAATCCCAGCCGTGAAAGCATCGCAATCGGTAAAACCAACTCGATGCGCCAAGGCGTCAGCACAGGCAGCCATCACCACTGCCCGTTGCCAGAAACCTTTCAAATCAACTTGATCCCACGGTGGGCGTTGCAACAGATTTTTTAAAACCTCCAGAGTGACAAACTGGCGTGTGCGCCGCATGCCGAGCAGCATCACAGTTTCTTCTACAGAGGAGATTTGACCACTGACCCCAAAAAAAGGTGAATTGGCAACGCGCAACAAGCGAGCACACAGGCCGGGGTCGAGCTTTAAGCAATCAGCAAACTCTTTCAAACCAATGTCGTCAGCCTGCATTTTGTTTAGTAGCTTGGGGGACGATAAACTCAGGGCAGGCAAGCAAAGCGCTTCACACAAATGACTCATCTCTGCCCCCCTTTCGCGCAGACCTGTAAAACAACCATACAACCCAAGGACTCGCTACTCACCCCCAAAGGCTTAATGTCAACCTGCAACGTTCGCTGGCTCACTTGCAAACAATGGGTTTGAGGCTCGCCATCGTCTGCCATCAGGTAATCACTCAGTAGATCTTGCAAGTTTTGTGGAAGCCTCTCCAAGTAGGTGCCTTCTTGTGATTGCCCCTCTTCCTTTAATAGCGCGCAGGCAGACCCGTTAATCCACACCAGCTCACCTGTGTGGTCCAAGCCCAGTACACCGAGGGGCAAGAGGTCAATCATTTCTTGCAATACCCCGACCACCGAGTAATCGCGGCGAATGCGTTCGTTCTTGGCCTGCAGTTCTTGTTCAAGACGGTGATTCAACAACAGCAGCTCCGCGTTGACTTCTTCAATCTCGCGGTGCAGGCGATGGTTTTGTGACTCCATGTCGTGTCGCTGAAAAGCCTCTCGCACATTGGCACGTAGCTGCTCGTCGTCCCAGGGCTTGGTGAGAAACTTATAAATGGCGCCTTCATTAATCGCCGAGGTGACGGCCCCAACCTCTGTGTACCCGGACAACATCAAACGCACGGTGTGAGGATATTTTTCCTTCACCTCACTTAAAAAAACAGTGCCATTTTTTTCGGGCATTCGCTGATCAGACAGAACAACTTCCACAGGCCTGGTGGCCAAGATCTCGAACGCTTCGCGCACAGAACGGGCGATGTGCAGGGTGTAGCCATCGCGTCGCATCAGGCGCACCAAGGCACGCAGCACATTGTCCTCGTCATCAACAATCAACAAATTCCTGGTCAACTGGCCTTCGCTGATCGCATTCATGACTCACCCCTGCTCACCCTGCTGAATAGGCAGGGCCAAGGTGAATGTGGTTCCAACGCCCATCTCACTGTTTACATCAATGCGCCCACCATGCTTTTTCGCGATCCCATAGCTGAGCGACAGACCCAGTCCAGTGCCTTTACCCACCGGCTTGGTGGTGTAAAACGGGTCGAATATTCGCGAAAGATTCTCTGGCGGAATACCGCAGCCGTTGTCTGAAATGCTGACGCAAACTCGTTGGTCGTCCACCCAGGTTTTGATGCGTATGAGTCCATCACGTTCAATCGCATGCGCAGCGTTAACCAACAGGTTCATGAAAATCTGGTTGATCTGCGATGCAAGGCAAGTGATCTCTGGCAAGTCGCCATATTCACGTTCCACCACGGCCTTGTATTTCAGCTCGTTGTTGACCATGTTCAAGGTAGATTCCAGGCCTTTGTGAAGATCGCAAACCACCCACTCCCCGTGGTCAACATGAGAAAAGTCTTTGAGATCTTGAACAATTTGCCGCACTCGGGCGATGCCGTCTTGGCTCTCGTCAAGCAACTGGATTACATCGGATTGAAGATATTCGAGATCCAGTTCTTTGCAAAACAAATGGGCGGCTTCAATTTTCTCGGCCTCTTGCCCCGCCTGTTTAAAGCATTCGATCAATGCAAGAAGGTCTTTGACATAAGACCGCAGGGTGTACAAATTGGAACCCACAAAGCCGATCGGATTGTTGATTTCGTGGGCCACACCAGCTGCCAAAGAGCCAATGGATGCCATTTTCTCGCTTTGAAGAAGCTGATGCTGCGCTTCCTCAAGCTTTTGCATTAACTCATCTGGTTTTACATCGGGCGGGCTTGCCACCTGGGTCAAAACTGATGTGTCAACGTGCTGCATACCCGGCCTCCTGTCCCCCAAGGATGAATTCCAACTGGGTGATAACGGGTTTACGGCAGCAGCCCGGAAAAGTTAAATTATTTTTTTCGCGCATTTATCAAATTCGACTGGATCATGCGCGCAAAAGAGTTCGACCACCTCGCCATGGTTTTTAACAAGTTCGCGCAAGCGTGCCTGGGTGGCCAGTCGCTCCCTTGGAATGGTCTGCACCATCCTTTCAAACATGGCCAAACCTGGAGGCATGGGGTCCACCGGGTTTGCTTGCACTTCGCTTCGATGGAAGTAAGCGTCGCCGCAATGCATCAACCATTTGCCGCCCTGGCGCACCGCCACGCCCACATGCCCGCGGGTGTGTCCAACCAAGGGCACCATCAAGATATCAACGCCTGCAATCGGTTTAATGACCGGAAATCCAAACCATGTGTCTGAACCTTCACTGTGAATGGTCCAATCGGGTTTGTGCGCAAAATGCGCCTTGCGGTAGCGCATCGAATCTTTAAGGCTCGGGTTGACGGCGTGCTGATGCTCGGGCTTGTACACATGCACTTGGGCCATCGGGAAGTCGCTCAAGCCCCCGGCGTGGTCCAAATCCAGGTGTGTGGGCAAAATGTGTCGCACGTCTTTGGGCGAGTAGCCCAAATTTTTAACCTGTTCGATGGCAGTTTCAGAAGGCTCCAACACCGGCTGCATCATGGCCACAAAGCCTTTACCAAGGCGCTCTGCGGGTTGCTCAATGTCACCCATACCAAGGCCGGTGTCCACCAACACCAAGCCTTTTTCGGTTTCAATCAACAGGCAGTGGCACACCATGCGGGCGCGTTCAAAAAAACCACCGTCCCCGTTAATTAGCCGCCTGCAGACTGGGCACATGGTGCCGCAATTCAAGTGATGAATTTTCATGACCTTTATCCCCGAGTGATCACCACTTTGCCCACCACCTTGCGGTCCAGGAGGTCTTGCAGGGCTTGCGCGCCTTGGGCCAAAGGGTAAGTTTTAGACACATGCGGCACCAGTTTGCCTTGCTCAATCAAGGCAAACATTTCACCCAGGTCACGAATAAAATCAAACAACTGGCGCGCCACGTACTCACCCCAAAACACCCCCACCACAGACGCGCCTTTGAGCAAAGGCAGGTTCAACGGCAAGCTGGGGATGCTGCCGTCAGCAAACCCAATCACCAGGTAGCGGCCATTCCACGCAATGCTTCGGAATGCGGGCTCGGCATATTGCCCGCCCACTGGGTCAAAAATGACGTCAGGTCCTTTGCCATCTGTCAGGGCTTTGATGCGTTCGCGAAGGTCTTCAGTGGTGTAGTTGATGCAGGCATCAGCCCCATTTTTTTCACACACTGCCAACTTTTCAGCGGTAGATGCCGCAGCAATCACCCTGGCTCCCAAAGCCTTTGCAATTTGTATGGCGGCAAGCCCCACGCCGCCGGCCGCGCCCAACACCAACACGGTTTCGCCCGCTTTCAAGGCCGCACGCCCCTTCAAAGCGTGGTACGAGGTGCCGTACACCAAGGTGAAGGAGGCTCCCGTCTCAAACGAAATTGCGGGCGGCAGCGGAATAACCTGCTTGGCCGATACAAGCACCTTTTCTGCAAAAGCGCCGTGCGAACAAGCGGCCATCACGCGGTCACCCACCTTCACATTTTTGACACCTTCGCCCAAGGCGGCCACCACACCAGCCAGTTCGGCACCCGGTGCAAATGGGAGGGGTGGCTTGAATTGGTACTTGCCTTGAACGATCAAGGCATCCGGAAAATTAACACCTGCGGCCTGCATGTCCAGAAGCACCTGGCCTGGACCCGGCGAGGGGTCGGGTACCTCTTCATACACCAGGGTGTTGGGCATGCCCAAAGTTTTGCACATCAATGCTTTCATGGTTTGTCTCCAAGGTTTTAATGGTGTCACCGAGGCATTTCTGGGTTGCGCTGCTGCAATATGTTTTGCGCGCGTTCCTCAATGGCGGTGTTGATGTTGCGATGGGGAATGATGTAAAACCGATTTTCCCGCAGGGCGTCAAAGGTGGCGGTTGCCATGTCGTCTGCTGTTAATTGACCGCTGGCAATGGCTTTGCCGATGCGCTTGTTGAGTTGGGCCGACAAACCCTCGGTGGGCAACACAGTTTGCGCCACATCAGCGGGGCGGTTGCGCTGAGCATTGCCAATGCCCGTGGGCCCCCACGCCGGACAAAGCAAGTGCACCTGCACTGGGCTTTGGGTCAATTGCAATTCCGTGTGCAGTGTTTCGCTTAAGGTCACCACACCATGCTTGCTTACGTTGTAAGCCGCCATGCCCGGGTAACTCACAAAACCTGCCACCGAGGCGGTGTTTACCACATGGGCCGCCCCGCCCTGGGCCTGCATGCGAGGCAAAAATTCGGAGATGCCATGCACCACACTCATTAAATTCACCTGCAAAACCCATTGCCAATCATCGGCGGTGTGTTCCCAGGTGGTGCGGGCCAAGGCCACTCCAGCGTTGTTAAACAACAGGTGCACAGCACCAAATTTCGCATAACTGGCGTCGGCCAGATGTTTGATTGCGCTGGCATGCCGAACATCGGTGGGCACGGTCAACAAGCGGTCAGCAGGCACATTTAAATCAGCGGCTGCGTTGCTTAAGGCTGTCTCGTCAATATCGGCCATCACCACATTCATGCCTTGGGCTGCAGCGTGTTTGGCTAGGGCCAATCCGATACCGCTGGCTGCGCCGGTGACCACAGCCGTTTTGCCGTTCAAGTTGTTCATTTGGCGTTGTCTCCTTTTTTTATTAGACGTTGCATGGTCAACACGGCTTTGTCCAACTCGGCTGCAAATGCCTTTTTGTCGGCCTGGCTATATGCAGGGGGTCCGCCTGTTTCAATACCACTGGCGCGCAGCGTGTCCATGAAGTCACGCATGGTGTGCAGGGCTTCAATGTTTTCTTTGCTTAATCGCTCACCGCGAGGGGTGAGTACATGCACGCCTTTGGCGATCAGCTGGCTGGCCAAAGGAATGTCGCTGCTGATGACCCAGTCGCCCGCCTGTGCACGTCTTACGATTTCATCATCAGCCACATCAAAACCTTTGGGCACCTGCAAAAGACGAATGAATTTTGAAGGCGGCGTACGCATGTATTGGTTGGCCACCAGGGTAACTTCAAGCTTGGTGCGTTCGGCTGCCCGGTACAGCATTTCTTTCACCGCCACGGGGCAGGCGTCTGCATCAACCCAAATTTGCGGGGCTCGGGGGTGGACATCCAAGCTGCCTTCGGTGGTATTCATGCCACGGGCTCGAAGCGGGGGCGCAAGCCGTCCACAGTGTCCACCTTCTCGGTAAACACTTCAATTGGGCGTGTCCACCAGGTGTTGTTCTTGCAGGATTTATAAATCACCACAACATCCAGTGTGGCCTCTTCACGCCCCAAGCCCAGCACCTCATAGAGGCCACCTTTGTAATGGCGATATGGCCCGGTTGGGAAAGTTTGACTTAGCGCTGAAAATTCACTGTCAGACAAAGAAGGCATGGATAAAACCGCGCAGTTAACATGGCTACCATGCTAACCGATTGAGCGGTTTAATCGACTTTAAGACTCAAAATGCATTCACGCCACATTTAAAAAAATACGGTAAGGAATCAATAGGGGCAGGCACTGTCACGTCCCTTGGCCCCATGAATTGCATGCCAGTGTCCATATGCTTCCAGCAACCTTGGGGCAGATACACGTTGCGGCTCGTGGCACCCTGCTCCACCACTGGGGCCACCAACACGTTGGGGCCCAACATCCACTGCTGGTCCTCTTGCCGAGCACGTTCGTCTTTGGGGAACTCAACCCACAGCCCACGCACAGGGGGCACACCGGAGGATTGCGCTTCTTGCCAAAGCTTCATGATCAAAGGAGCCGCTTTCAAATGCAGCTCGGCGGCCTTGCGCCAATGCGCCAGAGTTTCATCCCCATAGAACCAAGGCATACGAACCCCGTTGCTTGATGAATTGTGCACACGGAACACCGGCGACAAGGCCGCCCAAAAAGACCACCGCGTGTACAGCTCGGCATCGGCCGGGCCGGTGTGGTAATCAAAGTAGCCACCAATGTCGGTGTTGAATCCATAGGAGCCAGTGGCGCCACGGCTGAGCATGTCGGTGGTCAACGATGCCAGACCAGAGGCCCGCGACCAATCGCTGGTTTCATCGCCGGGAAAATTCGAGGATTCAAAGCCCGAGCTGCCTTGCCGCCCCGAATAACCAGCGCGGGTCCAGAAAAAAATGCGCCGCCCCGATTTGCTCTCAATGTCGTCAATGATTTTTCGGGTGGTTTGATGAAACAGCGTGGGGTAATGGTTGTGCATGGTCTGCCCGGTGCTGCCATCAAAAAAATGCATGTCCAGCGCGATGTGCTCACCAAAGTCCTGCATAAAACCATCGGCCCCCAGGTCTTCGAGCATTTCGCGAATACGCCCCTCCCACCAGGCCACCGCAGCCGGGTTGGTGAAGTCGATGGCCGCGCCAAGCCCGCCAAATGGCGTGCCAAACAAATAAGGCAAACCGGCTGCATCATTGACCACATAACCAGCTTCCAAGGCCTCGGTGAAGGTTTCTGGGCGCTCGGTGTTGGCCGGATCCAGCCCCACGTAGTTGCGAATGTACAGATAGGCCCGAATATTGCGGTCGTGCAGGGCTTCTATGATTGTTTTACTGGTTTGGCGGGGCAAGATCTCCCAGCCTTCAAAAGCGTAGCCTTTGACCGGCAACTGCAGGGCATCAATTTGTGCCAGGTCTTCCCATATCTTGGCCTCATAACTGGCGGCATCATCAGCCTGGGCCGACAACACCCGCACTGCACGGGACAACGTGGGGCCCAGGTCGGCTTGCAAAGGCACGCGGTGACGGCCTTGCAGGCCCGACAAACTTCTGAGCGCCTTCTTTTCGTCCCCGGGCGTGATTAGATAGACCATGTCGCTGCCCGACACATTGACTTGCCACGCTTGCGGATTGGTGGCCCCCAGGTCGTAGCGTGATGGGCGTGTGCTGTCCAGCATAAAGCCATAGCCGCTGCTGGAGGCAAAGGCGGTTGAAATGTAATACGCCGCATCTGGCCCCGATGGAAACATGTAAACGTCCCCCTTGCCCGACGCTGTATTGGCCACAGGCCCCAAAGGCCCGGCCCCCACGTTCTGCGCCTGAATAAAATTGGTGAGCAAATTGCCGCGCTGGTTAACGGCATTGTGCCGTCCCCCGAAGCCATAAAACGACTCATCGCCGCGCAACACAAAACTGTCAGCCACCATCACCACCCCCTGAGCGGGATTGGCCGCCAGGCGCACTTCAAATGCATTGTTGTCTACCGCTTGAATATTCACATTGAGCAAACGCCCACTGGGGTCATTCGTCGCAATGGTCAGGGCCACACCGTTGACTGTCGGCACGGCTTCCAGCACTTCGGTGCCGTGGTATTGCAACCCAAACAAACCTTGGGTGAGGTAATTGCCCACCCAGGGCGTGGCGCGCACCTGGGGGGCCACTTCAGCCCCCACGATGAAAGCGAAAGGTGCGCTCAACACACGCCTTGGAACATAGTCGCTACCCAAGGGTTCATTGAGCGCCACACCGGGCTCAAGAGCGCCGCCTGCACTTTCCACCTGCTCTAGAACCAGCTCGTCATTCCCATTGAAGACGCGAATCCTCAACGGGTTTTTTAGCACCTCCACTCGGCCATTGGTGTTTCGCAGACTCACGGTTTGCTCACCAAGGCTCACCTGGGTGGCTTGCACCCCACTGTCCGATTCATTGCCTGTTACAACGCCAGCTCCGGGGTTTACTGGAGGGTTGCTGCCCCCCAGGCAGGCGGCCAACATCACTGTGGCAGCGCCCAGGCACAATGGCCGGGCCCAATGGATGCGGCAAGTGAGCAAGGTATTCATCGACGTCTCTCTGATTAATTTTTAAATAAATTCAAGTTCACGCACTCAGCCATGGCGGCGTACCCCGCAGGGTTGGGGTGAAGGTTATCGCCACTGTTAAACTGCGGTGCCAAATACCCGGGGCGCAGCGGGTCTTCCAGGCACGCCGCAAAATCAACCACGCCATCGCTAAGGGTTTGGCTTCGAATCCATGCGTTGGTCTGGTCGCGTGCCAGGCGAGCTGCTGCAGTGCCATGCAGCACCGGCACCAATTCTGTAACGGTGCCTTCTGCTGGTGGAATGGTCCCCACAATGGTTTTTAAACCGGCCCTCTGGGCACGGGCTATCAACTGTTTGTACCCTTCAACGAGTTGTTCAGATGTGGGCGCCTGACCAGTTTTGGGATTGCCAAAATCGTTGGTGCCGATCATCACCAACACATGGCTGGCACCCGCAGTGGCTAATACATCGGCATCAAAGCGCGTAAGCAGGGCTTTACCAAACTGAGGCAACCAGCCATCGCGCAGCAACTCATTGCCCCCAATACCCGCATTGGCCACACTAAAAGGCAAGCCTGCGCGGTTGAAGCGCCGTTGCAAATGGTTAGGGTAACGTTGGTCTGTGGCCACCAATGGCGAACCCCGGCCACTCAAAAACGCAGTCGTCGAATCGGACCCATCGGTGATCGAATCCCCCACGGCCACCACGGTGCTCACCGAGGGCGATGCCAACACTTCAAGCGCTTCGATCACCAAAAAATTGGCGGTGTAGCCCTGGGGCGCGGGCTGGTACATGGCCCCATCGGCACTCGCGCTGTAGTCGCCAGGCAGGCTGATGTACAGCACCTCATTGGCATTTAAGTGGCGAGTCAGCTGTGGCGTGGGGCCCGGCGCGTAAAAGCTCACACCCAACCTTTCAAACGCCTCCACTGGGTAACTCACCCAGTCGCTTTGAGCGGTTTCGCCCGCCTGAAGGGTAACACTGGGCAAACCGTTGAAGGTCAAATTGCATGAGGTGCCCGGCACCATGTCGGCCCCACCAGGCGTGGCTTCCCGGGCCAAATGAATATTGCTGAATGTGACAGGCACGCTTGAGTACCGATTACTCAAGCGCAAACGCACCACCTTGCCTGACCAATGCGGAGCAAAGGATTGCCGAACCGATAAACCGCTGATGGGGTGGGTTATCAGGGCATCGCCGGGGGCGGTTTTCCAGGCAGTGACCACTTTACCCTGTTGATCTGCGATTGACTGAGGCGCACAAAAATCGGCTTGAGCAGGTCGCACCGAGCCACTGGCCGAATTCACTGAGGATGCTTCTCCCCCACATGCAAGCAGGAGCATGGAAAGCAAAACCGCAATAGCCAGCGCGGGGGCGGGACATTTCTGTGAAGGGGTGTTTGGCATGTGGAAGCCTGCAATATGTGACACGTTTCCGTATCAGAATAAATATGATACGATTCCGTGTCAAATTATTGAAAGCAGAGCACGAGGTCCGCCGTGAGCACCCACCCCCCAGCCGCTGTCGAGCAAACCGAACCAAGAAGTTATGGCGGCAAAACTGCAGAGGAGCGCCAAGCCGCGCGCAGACAAGCCCTCGTGGATGCGGCGGTGCATTTGTTTGGAGAGCAAGGCTTTGCCACGGTGAGTATTGATGCAATTTGTGCTGAAGCAGGGCTCACCAAACGCTATTTTTACGAGGCCTTTGCAAGCCGGGAAGTCCTATTAAGCGCCGCCTACGAGGCGGCCACGCGCGAATATATGCAATCCATTTTGGCTGCGGTGGCCCCCCATTTAAGCGATGCACGCAAACTGGTGCGCGCGGGCCTTCAAGAAAGCTTCGGCTTTGTAAAACGCAACCCGGCCAAAGCAAGGCTCATCATGATTGAAGCCATGACCGTGCGCAGCCAACTGGGCAATATGTATGGCGAGCGCTACGACGCTTTTGTGGACCTGATGCTGCAGTTTACACAGCCCTTTTTGCATGGCCCAAAGGTCCCAAACAAAGTACTTCGTGTGATGGCAAAAAGCGCCGTGGGTATCATTATTCACCTGTGCCAAAGCTGGCTGGCCAATGATTTCAAGCAACCCATGGCTGAATTGGTGGACGGCACCGAGCGGGTGTTTGCCGGCATGGGCCGCGAATTGGGTGTAAAAGGTTACGCTTAAAATTAAATCCCCTTCACATACACAGGTGTGTCATGAAATTACGCGATCAACTTCAAGAGCAGTTCCAAACATGGTCCCGTGCCTTTGGTCGCGGCGTGTTCCCCCATCAAATGACATGGATACTCGACCTGCCTGGCCGAGGGTTGATCATGTCTCCAAGCACCGTGGCCAATCGCTTGCCCGTGGCGCCCAATGCCCATGTGCTGGAAATTGGCGCTGGCTCGGGCTTTTACAGCGTCGAAGTGGCACGCAAAATTCCAAATGGCCTTTTGACTCTGCTCGACATACAACCAGAAATGCTCAGCAAATGCGAAGAAAGACTTCGCGCTGCGGGGCTACACAACTTCAAGACTCAATTGGCAGATGGCAAAGCATTGCCCTTCCCCGACGCATCGTTTGACGCAATTTTCATGGTTACCGTGCTGGGCGAAATTGAGCAGCAGGAGTCTTTTTTGAGTGAAGCGTGGCGAGTGCTCAAGCCCAACGGCATTGTCTCGGTCAGCGAGCACCACCCTGACCCCGATTTTGAAAACGCAGAGGATGTCGCAAATCAGTTGCTTGCCCATGGCTTTACACCCTTGCAAACCCTGGGCTGGCGATGGGCCTACACGCTGAATGCCTCTAAAAGCAAGGCCGGTTAAGGGTAGATTAAGGCCCAAAGCACCCTCGAATTAAGCCGCACGCAAATGTTAAAGCTGTGCCACACTGCCATTTCAACAACTTGGAAGGAGCAAACCGTGGCCGCAGCGAAATTCGACTTCTCTAACACCTGGACTGTGATCACCGGTGGCGCCAGCGGTATAGGCCTAACCTGCGCGCTGGCCGTGGCGCGGGCCGGCGGCAACGTGGTGGTTTCTGCCAGCCGCAAACCTGAAAAAACCCAGGCCGCCTTGCAGCAAATTCAACAGGCCAACCCCAAAGTACAAGCCAAAGCGTTTCCATGCGAAGTTGGCCAAGAAAGCTCTGTGGCTGCATTCTTCAATGCCATCCAAGGCGAAGGCCTGCAAATTGATTATGTGATCCACAGCGCAGGCATTTCGCCCAACACCGAATTTTTTGATCAAACCCAGGCGGAGTGGGACCAGGTACAAAACACCAACGCCACCGGCAGCTTTCTGGTGACCAAGCACGCCGCCTTGCAAATGAAGCACAACCCCCTGCGTGGTGATTTCCGCGGTCGCATAGTGCTGGTGACGTCCACCAACGGCATCAACAGTTGGGACCCCGTGTCGGCCCACTACGACGCCTCCAAAGCCGCCAACAATTTGTTTGTGCGTGTGGCTGCCGAAAAACTGTCTGAAGACCAAATTTGCATCAATGGTCTGGCACCTGGCTGGATCAACACCGACCTCAACGCAACCCTACCCCCGGATGTTCGGGAAAAAGAGTCCGCCAAAATCTGGATGAAGCGTTGGGCCGAGCCCGATGAAATGGCCCAGTGCGCCCTGCACCTGCTGACCATGCCCTACCTGATGGGACAGGTGGTCATGGCCGACGGCGGGTACCGATAAAATTTGCGCGGCCATTTTGTATCGTTTTGCTACAACGTCAGCCACACAGGCGTTGTAAGCAAGCCAAACAGGTGCATCATGGCCGCACAAGAGTCCGCCAGGCGCAAGCCGCCTCGAAGGCTTTTCATCGCTCAATGCGCCCCAACACGCTCCAGCGCATCCTCCCGGTTGTGTACGCCAAACTGGTCCACCAAAGTTCGGCTGGCCTCGTTCATGCCCAGCAGATCGACCTGCACACCGCGCCGCTTGAATTTCAACACCACCTTGTCCAGTGCACTCACCGCCGTGATATCCCACAGATGAGCGCCGCTGACGTCAATGGTCACTTGCTCCAAGGCCTCGGTGTGATCGAAAAACTGAATAAACCTGTCCGCTGATGCAAAAAACACCTGGCCTGTGATGGTGTAGGTGCGGTGGCGCCCATCGCGATGGGTGGTGGACTGCACCTGCAAAATTCGACCAACCTTGTTGGCAAAAAAGAAGCCCGACAACAGCACGCCCACCAACACACCTTGAGCCAGATCGTGTGTGCCCACGGTAACAGCCACCGTGGCCAGCATCACCACACTGGAGCTCTTGGGATGGCTGCGCAAATTGCGGATCGATTCCCAATTGAACGTGCCAATTGACACCATGATCATGACCGCCACCAAGGCTGCCATGGGAATAACCGCCACATACTCACCAGCAAACACCACCATGAGCAATAAAAACACACCCGCCGCGAGCGTGGACAAGCGCCCTCGCCCGCCCGACTTTACATTGATTACCGATTGGCCAATCATGGCGCAACCTGCCATGCCGCCCATAAAGCCTGCCGTGATGTTGGCCACCCCCTGCCCCACGCACTCGCGGTTTTTGTCGCTGGGCGTGTCAGTCATGTCGTCCACAATTTGCGCAGTCATCATCGATTCCAGCAAACCCACCACCGCCAAGGTCACCGACACCGGCAACACAATTTGCAGCGTTTCCCAAGTGAACGGAACGTTGGGCAACAAAAACACAGGCAGTGCATCGGGCAGTTCGCCCATGTCGCCCACGGTTCGAACGTCCAGCCCCGTGGCCACTGCAAATGCGGTAAGCACCACAATGGCCACCAAGGGCGAAGGCACGGCCTTGGTCACATAAGGCAGCAAGTAAATAATGCCCAAACCAGCCAACACCATGGCGTACACATGCCAGGTGACGTTCATCAGCTCTGGCAACTGCGCCATGAAAATCAAAATGGCCAGCGCATTCACAAAGCCCGTGATCACCGAGCGCGACACAAACCGCATTAAGCGCCCCAAGCGCAACACCCCAGCCAACACCTGCAGCACACCTGCCAACACCGTGGCCACCAAAAGGTATTGCAAGCCATGGTCTTTCACCAAGGTGACCATCACCAAGGCCATGGCACCCGTTGCGGCAGAAATCATGCCGGGTCGCCCGCCAGTGAATGCAATCACCGTGGCAATACAAAACGAGGCATAGAGCCCCACCTTGGGGTCCACACCCGCAATAATCGAAAAAGCAATGGCTTCAGGAATGAGGGCCAAGGCCACCAGCAGGCCAGACAAAAGGTCGTTTCGGACATTGGCGAACCAGTCCGCAGAATTCATTTTTAACATGGTTTAAAAATAGGCGAGCGCCTGCACACAGGCAGCGCATGGGTTGAACCGAAAAACGAAGGTGAGCAGGCGTTGAACTACAAGGGACTGATGCGCAAGGGGTTTAATCGAAGGCGCAAAGAATAACGGCCCAAGGCGAGTGTGTCAAACCATTAGAGCGTGATGTCAATCGTCGGTGGCGGCATCAATGCCTGCTTCAACCACCGCACCGGTTACACGAATACCGGTACTAACCACTGCCCCAGTGACCGAAATTGCCGCCCCCGCTGTAGCACTCACCACCGCACAACCGCTCAGGGTAGACAGACCAACAACCAACATTAGCGCGCAAGCGGGTTTTTGAAATCGGCCCAGAGGGCTGGGTAGGGTCATGATTGTCCTTGATGTGAAATTGTATGCTGAGCCCTCATCATATTACGGCCTGGCAAGGGTCAATCGAATGAAATGGGCCTTAACCTCGATTTTGAAGAGATATGGCGCGCGATACCAAGCACTTGAATTTGATGCAGCATCGCGTTAACTTAATGAAGAGCTTGTTTGAGGTGTTACAGAGGCGATCGGAAAAGAACAAGGGCCTAGGTTGTTACACCCAAGCCCTTGATTTGTTTGGTCGGAATGAGAGGATTCGAACCTCCGACCCCTTGCACCCCATGCAAGTATTTTTTGACAGCCTAAGTTATTGATTTGAAAAAATATAACATACCCAAGGCGCTAACATTTCTTTTGTTTTCAACCCCTTGGGAAGTCGCATAAACACGTGGCCCGATAAGCAATATTAGCGGCAAACTCGCCAGCGATTCAAGTTCTGAACTATCATTGAATACTGTCTATTCAATCAGTATTTGATGCCAGTCCAAATC
Source organism: Limnobacter sp. (assembly GCF_964228395.1). Classification (GTDB taxonomy): domain Bacteria; phylum Pseudomonadota; class Gammaproteobacteria; order Burkholderiales; family Burkholderiaceae_B; genus Limnobacter. The sequence continues at coordinate 4,794 of NZ_CAXQZX010000143.1, read as the reverse complement.
CCGATACAAACAGCCAAAGACTACTGGAAGACCGCCCCGGCACCTGCCAGTTCTGCACCTACGCAAGGCCTCGTTTCAACGTGATTGAATACGGCGGCGAGCAGCTGATGGAACACTGGTGGTGCGAGCTATACAAGCATGCGACCGTTGGCCATGGCTGCGGGTCATACATGCGAGAGCCTGGTATTGAGGGTTAGGAACTTTTTTCACCAGGCTTTGCACTCAGCATTTGACCACCCGTCAGATGGTCATGGAGGTCAGCTGAAACCCATACTCAGCTGGTCTCCGCCCATTCAGGTCATTTAATAAAAACCAAGTAAGTGCAAAATTACTCCAGCTACCACAGCAGAAGAAACAGCGCCAAACCAACCCCATAAAGCTTTTTTCTTGATCAATGTAGTTGGCCAAACTGACGTTTTGTCACTGTCGGCAAACGAATTAGGGTCAATATGGGTGTTCTCAAAAGCCTGAAAGTTTTCAAAATCTCCCTCAGCGTCAAGCAGTTTCCCACTTCCCACATAAGTGTTGTTAGAAACAACAAGACCTTTTACCTTTCCTTTGATGGAAATAGCGGGTGGCCTCTCACCACTACCGTTGCATCCGTTACTACCGCCATAGCTTCCCAATTTAGGTCCTTAATTCATTTTTCCTCACTCTAATGTTAATTTAACAGCCCGACAAGCAGCCGTCACCTCATCGGCTATTCGTGCGAGCTCTCGAAGATCCGCTTCAACTCGTTCTGGAAGTACAACGGTGGGGGCAGTTCCTTCAGCAAGGCGGGGTTCACCCGGGGAGTTGGTGGGCACGGGGCCTGGATCACAGACTGACCTCGGGAGGCGCAAGCGGTCAGTGCGAGTAAGCTCACGGTAGCGGCTGTCAATTTGAGCCATTTCGGCAATGTATCCATCAATCACTTCCTTGTCTCGTTTGCGTTGGGCCTCGATCTTGTCTTGATACTCTTTGAAAGCTGCGGCCAGTTGCTCGGTGTGCTGTTCCTGCAGCTCGAGCTTTTCCTTTGCAGCGGCACCGCCCTCCACCTTCATGCCGACATAGAAGCCCAGCAACAAAAGCGCCACGGGTATGGCCATGAACACCACGGCCTTGAATGAGCTATGCAACTTCATGAGGCGGCCACCTCGGCAGACTCAGGCGAAGGCAGCGGCTTTAAGCACAGCGACCGCTCAGCTTCGCGCCGATTGGCCAGCCCTTGCACCCGTTTACCACCGGCATACACCCAGCGCCGAAGCTCATTGCAAGCCCCGGTGTAATCGCCTTGGTTCAGCTTTCGCACCAGCGTACTGCCACAGTACGCACCCACCCCCACGTTGTAAGTGAAGGAAACAAGCGCATCGTACTGGTTCTGATTCAGCGGTACTTTGGTGCACTTCAGTACGCCTTGGCCATGGTGAGTTAGTTCCTGCACCAGCAACTGGTCACACTCGGCCTTGGTGTACACCTTTCCGGGCACTATGCCGGGGCCGGTGTAGCCTTGGCACACTGTGAGCACCCCAACGATGTCGCGGTAAGGCACGTATTCTGTGCCCTCCCAAAGCGCAACGGTACCCAACAGCGTGGCTGAGGCTGCCAGCACCGCGCCGCCCGCCTTTTGCTTAAACGTGAGTGGCTTGCTCATTTGTCTGAAATCGCTTCAGTGGTGATGGCGCGCAGCACAAGGAAGGCACCACCCAGCGCAGTGACAATCAGGCCAACGTTTTCACCACCCAAGCTTGTGACAAATACCTTGGTTTGATACTCAACTACGCCAAGCAACATGGTTGCAACTGCTGCTTTTACTGTGCGTGAGCGCCAGTACTTTTTGATTGTTTCAATCATTTTGATCATTCCTTATGACGAAGTAAGCGACAAGCCCTGCGACTACCGATGCACCAGTTGCGGCGCCGAGCACAACCAACAGGTTGTTGACAGCAGCACCGCCCATGGCTGCCGTGGTGACATCGAGCAATTCGCCACCCTCTTCAGCTGGGAGGCTTTTTGCATATTGATAGACGGCCACTTTGGCCAAGGTGACCGCAGGAAAGCCGATTGGGTTTGACTCATACCCAGCACCGGAGGCAATTGCGCCCCATGTGGTTGCTGTATCGGCCACAGCGGCGTTTATGTAGGCTTGGTCGTGATCGTTTGCGTGAGCAAACCCAAGGCAAAAAGCAACGAGAACGGCTATGGCCAGCTTCGTGAGAATCAGCATTACAAAACCTCCAGACGAAAAAAAACCACCCGAAGGTGGTTTGGTGGGTGTGGTGGCTTGCTGCTTACTTATTGGCTCAGCACCGGAGCCTCGTTTGGAATTGACCCGCTTGCCGCCTTTGCTTTGGCTTGCGCTTCGAGCTCGGCCTTTGCTTTTGCCTGGGCCTCTTCGCGAGCTTTGTTGACCGCTTCGACCTGGTTTGCAATGTGGTCGTAAATTGGCCGTGTAATCACCATTGGTGCCTGCACATTGGCCAACACTTCGAGCAAGTAGTTCACTTGACTGGCTTTTAAACCCTTGATGTCGTAGCTCATTTCTGTGGTTTTGCCGTTTGCTTGCATGTTTATTTGTCCTTTTTGATTTGGGTTTACTGTGGGGGTTTAGTCAATTGCTTGCGGCTTCGAGCGATGCGACACGCGCCATTAACTGATCAATTACCTCTGAAGACTGAAGGCTGAAGGTCTCAAGGCCTTCAATTCGGCTTTGGCACTCTTGAACAGTGCGGAAATACTGCATACCAATGACCGAGTACTTGACCGACATTGTTTGTTCACCGGTTGGCACCATGCGGCGTTTTTCAACTTGCTCTGTAACCTCTTCCATGCGCTGCACAAGATGCATTTTTTGCCGGTATTCGGGGGGCTGCTCGGGTTCTATCACCTCGCCATTTTCATCAAGCACTGCTGCTTTATAAGGCGACACCTCTTCCAAGACAGGTTCACCGCTTTCATCAAACAGCGGGAATTCATCGAGAACAGGTTCTTCAACCTCAACCGGTTTTGTGCTCAGCACCTGACGATATTGACCATCAACCAACTCAATCGAAGTTGTGGTGCTTTCTTTGACAACGGTTTGGGTGACAGGCACCATCTTGGTGAACGTCTCCGTATAAATTTCTTCGCGCATGTCGTCAGAGAAATCGACTACACCAGGCGAAACTTCGAGAGCATCGGCAGCGTTCAGACCAAGCATTTTGGTGTTTTGCTCGGTATCTGACTTTAGGTAATACTCGATCCAGTTGTACGCTTTGGTTTTCTGCCAAGTAGAGCCTTTGGAGCCCAGAATGTTTTTAAGCTTTGGATCGGAAATTGCACCGTAGCTGTTGGTGGCGTTTTGAACCGAGCCATTGGCGAGGACTTGGTATGCAAGGGAACCGCCCGTAAACGCAATAAAATGCGTACCAGTGAAAGCGGCCTTGACAATTGATCCATAAGTTGCAGCTTGCGAGACGTTTTCTATTAAATTTGATGCAATTACAGTAGCATCACCGGCATTAGATATGAATAGATGATTATCGGTTGCAATTCGGTTGGAGTTAGATCCATCAACGTACTGCCCTGTCGGACTCACCTTGAAGTACCCCCCCGAGGTAAATCGCCCAGACTCGGCAAAAGCGAAAACCTCACCAGCCGCTCCGGCAAGTGATCTGCGGAAAATAATCGCACCACTAGCGGAGTTTAAAGATATTTGAACGGGTAGGTTCCCTGTTTTCAACCGAGTGGACACCTCCGCGCCACTGGAGCCCGCCGCGATATATGTTGAGTTCGTATCTTGGTCAATTGCTGTTACATCGCCTAGACGAATCGAACCTCCCAGTGCCCCCAATTGGTTTGTCGTAGCTAGAAGCAAGTTACCGTTATTCGACATCCTGCCCAGTTCGTTCATAGTCAGTGCGACATTTCTTGAAGTCAACGCGTTGGGGGCACTTAAAAATTTGAACCCATCGCTGTCCATTTCAATCACTTTCGGGGCCGCTACAAACTGACCTTGGGTTGATCTGTAACCTGCATCGTCCGGTCTTGGCTCTGCTGAATAACCAATGACTGTGCCGCCCGACGAACGCCGCGCACCGAATATATTGATTGTCTCGTTACCAGAGTACTGCCCAGAAAGTATCGTTGATCCACCGGTAGACTCTTGCGTACCGGCTCGAATTTCACCTTGCAAAATGTCAAGCTTAGCGTTCGGGTTCGGTTGAGAAATGCCTACCTTAAGGTCGGCGGTAAATCTGACTGCCTCAAAAAAAGAAACAGGTTGACCTGCAGTTCCGGCAGGTGCGACAAAAAACTTAAACGCACCATCGCTCTTGTCGATTCTGAGGGTAAGGGGTCGTTCACCTGTTGTTGCATGTATCGAGCTACCATTGAACGGGGATGTTGTATAACCGTGACCTAAAGCAAGGGTGTTACCATCACCAAACACCGACCCGAAACCTCCGATTTGAATGGTTGGCGAGATGAATGGACTCGGCGCAATTCCAAGCCCTAAATTCCCAGCTATGTCCTTAACCAACTGCCCACCACCAAGATTAACAACCCCCGTCCCCCCAGTCAGCGTTCCTTGGTAGCTAAGCGCCCCGGTCACATTCAAGCTATTGACAGTGCCGCCAACAACGCTGGCGCTTTGCCATGCGGTGCCGTTCCATACGCGGGTTTCCATAGCCGCGGTGTTGAAGTACATGGCACCAACAAGCAAAGTGTTGCCGTCGTTGTCGAGGATTGGGTTTGCAGACTTGGGGCCAAGGTAGCGGTCGTCGAACTGGTCATAACTTGCAGCAGCCGAGGCCGCGCTTGACGAGGCGGCGCTGG
>NZ_CAXQZX010000142.1:0-3962 GCF_964228395.1 Limnobacter sp. | reverse complement strand
CCCACGATGTCGGTCACAGGCTCTGTGATCGGATCGGTGATCGGGCTGGTCACGGGGTTGTTGATGATGCCACCCACGATGTCGGTCACAGGCTCTGTGATCGGATCGGTGATCGGGCTGGTCACGGGGTTGTTGATGATGCCACCCACGATGTCGGTCACAGGCTCTGTGATCGGGTTCAGCACACCACCCACGATGTCGGCAATCGGTGTTGTGACGGGGTCCAGGGTTGGCAGGGTGTCAACCACCGCCAACACCTCATCAATGGCTGAACCTAGATTCAGTAAACCGGCAAACTGGGGATTGGCTCCCACGTTTACAGTGCCAAGCACATCGCCCAATGTGGAGCTCACGCTTTGGGCATCGCTCAAGATGTTCAAACCAAGGTCTGTTGTGGACTGGTTTCCTACCATTGCCACCTGCGATTGAACCTCACCGCTCAAGCCCTCCATCAACGGCTCGAAGGTGTTGTTCAACAAGGTGATCTGATCCATGACGGCATCAATCGCGCTTTGAAGATTCTCTGCGCCGGTTCCGCCACCACTGATCAAAAGCTGTGCGGGATCCATCGCATCAAAGTCGGATGGCACGCCGAGCATCGCCATGAGCTGCTCAAACTCTGGCGATAGTGGCACCAAGGCCTCTTTACCCGCCTTCATCAAGGGCAATCCATCGGTAAAACGTTCTGCGGGCAAAGCCGGGGCCATGGCCTTAGCACCCATGGCGGCCAGTGCGGCGGAGTCACCCACACTTGTTTTTCCCATCGCTGCAGGCGCAGCAGCGGCCACTGCACTGGACAGGCCCAATGCGCTACCACCGCCAGCAAAATCAGCTGATCCAACAGCGCCAATCAGACCCAATCCGGAATAAGCAGGGGCCAGATTCGAAAAACCTGGGAAGGAACTAGCCGCGGAGTGTGATGCTTTGCCTGGGGAGGCCCAGCCCTGCATGGAATACGTGGACAACGATGAATCGGCGTCTGAATTGGGCAGGGTGGATTGCAAGAACTGCATATTGGCCGAGCCGGGGTCAGCAAAACCCTGCTCTGCCCGTTCAATGTCCAAATCTTCCTGGGTGGGATGGCCGTCCCAAGGCTTGCTGTCGTCCATCGCTTTTGTCCTCGTGCTTGATGCCTGACCCAGTGTGGCAGGAATACCGCCACACGCATCTCAGGATTTGCAACTCAAAATTACCCCTTTTCAACAGTGTGGGCAATTTACTGACAAAAATCAATGTTTTACCGATAAAAACGAGGATCCAATATGGGTGCGGGTCGCAAGCTTGGCCGCAAACCACGCTCGGTATCACTGGGCGTGGGGCGCGTCGAACCGCCCTCACGCTGGGTTTGCAACTGCTGACTGGGAGTCAAAACAAAACCCGACGCTTTTTCCATTTCAGCCGGTGTAACTTGTATACCCAGTTTTTCTGCTATTTTGTCGTCCAGGGGCGTGTTGGCAATGTTGGCTGTTTCTTCCAGACTCTTCTCCAGGCGCTGCCGCTCGGGCCGATCCGTAAAAAACAAGGCGAACCAATCGCTTTCTGCTCCCGGTGTGGGCAGCATCAGTCCCATGGCGTGCATCAAGCGGAAGCTGGCATCCCGCGCGTCAAACACGGCATTGATGTATGCAATTAGCACGTTGAAATACTCCACTTGCGCATCCAGCATCACAATGACAGTTTCGCGACCAAAATCACGCAGGCGTTTGCGGTTTTTAAACACCTGCAAAGAGTCAGAATAGGCACCGCGCAGAGTCTGAGCGCGCGATTGCCCCGCATTCCATTTGCCCCACTGAAAACGCACAGACTCCTCCACCCGCAGACGGGCGGCAGACAGCTGCGCTCGACGGGTGTCAATGGTGGCGGCCGCCTGATTGACCCGCGCGACCTGTTCACCGCCAGAAAAAGCACTGTAGGACAAACGAAGGTTCACAGAGCTGTCGTCATTCCTTCCGGTCAAGGGATCTGGCTCGCCAAAAAACTGCTGAATACCCACCAAATTTAGTGAAGGGTACAAACTTGCTTCTTCGGCAGTGTAATTGTGGCGTGCCTTGACGATCTGGCTTTCGGCCACGCGGATGTCTGGGTTTGAAAACAAGGCCTTGGTGACCGCATCGTCCACCTGCTGCGGCAGCATGTCGCGGCGAATATCCAACTCAGGAATGCTATAGCCCTCGGGGTAAGCACCGAAATATCTAAAGTAAGTGGCTCTGGCCTCTTCAAACTGCCCCTCATAATTCACCAGTCGATCTTGGGTTACAGCCAGCCGAGCTTTGGCAAACTGGGCGTCGGTGACACCGCTACCGCCCAACTCAACCCGCCGCTCCTCAAGCGCCAGCAGTTGGGCAACCGCCGCCTCAGCGGCCCGAGAGGCCTCCACCAGCAACGCATTTCTAGACAAAGTGCTGTGGGCCAAAAACCCCTCAAGCACCACATCTTGAACGGTTTTTACAAAGTTGGCATCGGCAATGGTGCCATCGGTTTCTGCAGCTTTGATGCGGGCAGTGATTCGCCCCGCCGTGTAAAGCGGCTGGGTCACCGTGATGTCGGTGGACTGCCGGTTGTTCACCGTAGAGCTGGAACTTGCATTGGCGCCCACCGAGATTTTTGGAAAGTAAGCTGCACGCGCCCCATCCTCAATGAACTGCGAGGCGTTCACATTGATTCGAGAGGTTACAATTTCGGGGTTGGTGCGCAACATGTTCATAAAGCGCACTTTGGTGAGCTCTTCTTTGGACATATTGGCAGCGTCTGCCGGCGCAATTCGCCTAGCGCGGGTTTGCAGGTTTTTGCTGTTAAACACCCCGGGTTGATCAGTCACACGAGTACCGGGGGCAGACGCACTTAGTGGCGCATCTTCGGGCGGCTCGGCATCATCCGCAGCCAAACCCTGCGCCCATATTGGCGAGCAAAACACAACAAGACCCGACAACACAGCCAATCGGCCGCCTTGTCGAGCCCACCATCCCCTGCGGGCCTTGTTCACATGTTTGCGCATTGGCTTATGGTTCTCGGAATGCTTCCTGTTGAAGCTTCAATACGGGTTTAAGCAAATAATAAATGAAAGGCTGCGACCCCACGTTGATGTCCACCTCGGCTGTCATGCCTGGGGAAATTCGCAGGGGGGCTTCGGGTGTGCCAAAAAATGCTTTGTCGGTGCTGACCACCAAACGATAGTAAGGACCAGTGTCTTCTGTCCCGGGGTCGGTGTCGGCAGCAATTTGGCTGACCTTGCCAGGTAGGGTGCCGTACCGCAAAAAGTCGTAAGCTGATACCTTGACCTCGGCGGGCTGATCCAAGCTGACATAGCCTCGGTCCGCAGGGGAAAGACGGGTTTCAACCACCAGCACTTCGTCGACAGGCACCACTTCCATGATGGGCTCACCCTGACGAACCACGTTGCCCACGGCTTGCAATTTCAAATTTTTTACAATGCCGTCGATTGGTGAACGAATCACGGCGCGGTCTCGTTGATCGGAAGCTCGGCCAATTTCTTCTTTCAAACTGGCCAGCTGTCGCTCTAGCGTGGTCAGCTCATCAGCGGCCCGACGACGAAACTTGCCCTCTTCTTCCACTTTGCGCGCACGGCTTTGGGCCACGCTGGCCTGGGCCGAGGCAATGGTTTGCTTCATAGAGGCAATCTCTGCCGTCAGTGAATCGTATTCACGCTTTTTAGTGAGATATTCAAGTTGCGACACCAAGCGTTCACGCACCAGTTCCCGGGTGATTTCCAGCTCACGCAGCGTGGTTACCGCGCGGTTCTCCAGTCCGTCCAGCTTGGCCTGCAATTCGCCCACTTTGCCCTGGTTGCCCACCAACTGGCTGTCATTCACAGCGATAATGCCCTGCAGTTCGGTAACCCGCGCCAAATACGTTGACTGCTCGGTCTGGTGCAAAGCTGGGTAAGTGGCAATCAGTTCTGCCGGGTAAACAGGCTGCTTCCCGGAGGCCTCGCCGATCAGGCG
>NZ_CAXQZX010000141.1:0-7293 GCF_964228395.1 Limnobacter sp. | reverse complement strand
CGAAAATGTCGCCATTGCATCCGATTCGGTTTCCCGCCAAGCGGGGGCTTGGCGGGGAAACACGCCTCGGCCCCTCGGTGTGGGCCAAACCGGGCGGGCTGCCCTGAATCGGCCTGCGCGGCCAGTGCCACCCCAGCCCCGGCGCTGCGCTTGGCCATGCCGGTGATTCGCGCAACCGTGACTCAAGCGGGCGCAAGACCTGCTCGCACGCAACCTGAGCCGCCTTCGCTTGCCCAGAAGCCAGCAGGGGCCAATGCCCCTGCAGCGACCTTCAGGACAATCTGCCCGACCGTGCCAAGAATGAACGGTGCCCCAAAAGGGGGCAGAGGCCCGACCCGACCTTCAGTTTTGGAGGGCGGGCCTCAGTTCAGGCGAGGCTCAGGGAGGGAAACACAGATTGGCCGTCGCAAAGGGGCATGGACCTGCTTGCTTCAAGGAGCAAGCGAACGAAAGGGGCACGGGTCTACTTGCTTCAAGGCGCTTGCGCCACGCCAGCCCGCGCCAGACAGGAGCTTGCCCACCGCTGCCAGCCGCTTGCCACCTAGAATAACCCTTTCTAGGTACTGCTTTCTGCCGCGCTTCATGCCACAAAGACACCATGAGCCCCCTGTCCCACACCATTGATTTGTCCGATGCCTTGTCCCGCGCGCGCCAGCGCATGGGCTTTTGTGCATTGGCTTTTGCCGTGGTGTTTGTCGCCACCCCGGGCGGGGCCATTCAAGGCGATGCGGCTTTGTTCGCTTTCATGGTGGGCTTGCCTGTGTATGGTCTGTTATCCGGCTTGCAGGCCTGGTTAATTTCGGAGCGTGAGCACGGCTGGCAATGGCTTGAGCGCGTGGCCTACCTGCTGGACTTGCCCATCATTGGATTGGGTCTGGCCTTGGCGCCCGCGTACTTGTATTTTTTGTCGCCCCTCATGGCGGTGGTTGCGCTGATTCGCGGTATTCGCTATGGGCCTTGGGCTTTAGCCTTGCACTCGGTGTTGTCGGCAGTCATCTTGGTGGCGGTGTATTTGCAAGTGCCCGCTTGGCAAGCCTTGGGCGAATTGGTGGTGGCCAATCTGTTTTTATTGGCGGCTTTGCCCTTGCATTTTTACCGGGTGAGTGAGCGTATCCACGCCAATTCAAAAAATTTGCAGGTGGCCAACCTCACCGACCCGCTGACCAAAGTGCCCAACCGCAAAGCCTTGGAATTGGCGCTTCAGGATTTGATGGCCCAGCAGCGTCCCTTCGTCATTTCTTTCATGGATCTCGACAACTTCAAATGCGTGAACGACACCTTGGGACACGCCACAGGCGACAAGTTGTTGAGGCGCATTTGTGCCAAGTTGTCGGTGCGTTTGCGCACAGAAGACCAGGTGTTCCGGTTGGCGGGCGATGAGTTTGTAGTACTCAGCACTGGTTTTGCAAAACCCGAGCTGGCCAAGGCGCTGGGGGAGAGGATTCAGCAAGCTGTGCTAGAAGCGGTGAACTACACCACGCCGGGCATGGCGGTCTCGGCCAGTGTGGGCATTGTGTTTGCCAAAGACTCAGCGATTGGCGTAAGCAAGCTGCTTGAGAAAGCCGACCAATTGATGTACCAAGCCAAAAAAGCCGGTAAAAACACGGTGCTGGTCGAGGCGAATTAAGCTCGCCCCCGGCAATCAGCTTTTGCCCGTGCAGTGGCTTTTTTCTTGAGGGGCCCGATGTTCGGGGTTTTGAAGGCCGGAGGGCTGGTGCGTGTAACTACACTCGCTGATTGCGCCGTAGTTGGTCTCAAGGGACGCAAAGGATTTGCTCACCTGAACCGAAACAAACAACACCAAGAATGCAGCGATTAAAGCCCAGAAGAAGCGCTGGTTACGCCTGAAAAACGCGCTTATGTCAAACATCTCAGCCTGTCAAATAAATAGAAGGTTAACTGTTGTAATTTTTTGACAATTATTCAAACAAATGATGGGCAAGTCAATCGGTTTTTTACGGTTAAAAAACGATTAGTGCCTACATTCCAATTGTTTAACCCAAGTAAACGGTCACTTGGTGGGTTTGTGCAGTTCACCCACGTCCAAAATGGGGGCCGCGTCCAGCCCATCGGCGCCCATCAGTTCAGTGACGCGCCCCAGCACACCTGCCACCAAATGCTGTTCCCAGTTGGGCAGTTGGTTAAATCGTTCGGCAAAGCGGGTTTGAAGGCTTGATGGAGCCTCGTTGACCTCTCGCACGCCTTTTTCCGTTAGCACCACTTCCAAACGGCGTTTGTCGCTTTCGCTGCGAATTTTTTTCACCAAATCGCGGCTTTCAAGTTTTTGCAAAATCACGGTGGAGGTCACCGGTGACAGGGTGAGGGCTTTGGCCAATTCACCGGGTGAAATGCCGGGGTTGTCGGCCACCGCTTGGAGGGTTAGCAGTTCGGAGGTGGCCATGTCGGCCCGCTTGGCGAGTTCCCGTGCCCCCGATTCTGTGGCGCGTATGATCCTGCGAAGGGAAATAAGGCTGTCTTGTAGGGTGCTGTTCATGGCCGCCGAAGCAATAGAAATGTTATGAATTTTTGAGAATTGTAGAGGGTTCGCAGTGCTTTGGGCCGGAATTTGTTGGGGGGGTAGGCCGCCAATGCAGAAAAAGAAATCCGGGCGAGTCGCCAGGGTTCAGCACCCAGTTTGCAATAGTTTATAAAGTAAACTATAATGATTGTGTTCTTTCATAAAAACTCTGTAAATAATTGATTTTATTTATTGAGCTTTTACGAAAGGATGAGAAAGTTATTTACTTTTTTAACTAAAAGAATTCCTGCCAATAACAGGGGTTTCTCGTCCACATGTCAAACAGTGATGTCGTTTTACGACACCCCACCCTTGAAGATGGCACAGCCATTTTCGATTTGGTTGATGCCTGTAAGCCGCTTGACCTGAATTCCCACTACCTGTATTTGCTTCAGTGTAGCCATTTTGCAAGCACCTGCGTGGTGGCTACCCTGCATGGCGAGCCTGTTGCGTGGGTATCGGGCTATGTGCCACCCCAGCAACCCAACACCTTTTTTGTATGGCAGGTGGCTGTGGGTCAAAAGGCCCGCGGCATGGGCTTGGGCAAGCAACTCATCGAGTGGGTTGTGGGCCAGCAGCAGGGCATTACCAAAATTCACACATCCATTACCCCCGACAACGAAGCGTCGTGGGGCCTGTTTAAGTCGTTGGCTCGCCGTTGGGGCAGCGATTTAACTCAAGCGGACTGGTTTGACAGCCAGGCCCATTTCGGCGGACGGCATGCAACCGAAGTTTTGGTTGAAATTCCCCTGCCAACAACCAAGGAGTAAAAAACCATGAGTAGCGACACCAAGTCAATCGACTTCCAAACGCTTTCCAAAATTCGCACATTTCAAAAAAATGAGTCTGAAGCGCGCAGCTATTGCCGCAGCTTTCCAACTTTGTTTGTGAAAGCCAAGGGCAGTGTGATGACCGACATGAACGGTGTGGAGTATCTCGATTTCCTGTCTGGAGCGGGCAGCCTGAACTATGGGCACAACGATCCCGAGATGAAATCGGCATTGCTCGACTACATCGCTGATGACGGCATTGGTCACAGCCTGGATATGCACAGCGCAGCCAAGGCCAAGTTTATTGATGTGTTTAACCGTCACATCCTGAAGCCTCGCGGCATGCAATACCGCATGCAGTTCACCGGGCCAACAGGCACCAATTCGGTGGAGGCGGCCATCAAGCTGGCGCGCAAAATCACTGGGCGCAAACAAATTATTGCCTTCACCAATGGCTTTCACGGCGTAACCCAGGGTGCGCTGGCCTGCACGGCCAACAGCCACCACCGTGGGCCATCCATGGCCACCCTGTGTGGCGTAGACCGCTACCCTTACGACGGCTACATGGGCGAGGGCGTGGACACCACCGAGTATCTTGAAAAAATGCTGACCGACAAGTCCAGCGGCCAGGATGCCCCAGCCGCCGTGTTGGTGGAAGGTGTGCAGGGTGAGGGCGGTTTGAACCCCGCTTCCATGAAGTGGTTGAAAAACCTTGCCAAAGTGACCCGCAAAGCAGGCGCCATGTTGATTCTCGATGAGATTCAGGCTGGCGTGGGCCGTGCAGGCAGCTTCTTTAGTTTTGAAGAGGCCGGCATTGAGCCAGACATGATTTGTTTGTCCAAGTCGCTTTCTGGCATGGGCTTGCCCTTGGCGGTCACTCTGATTCGCCCCGATCTCGATTTCTGGAAGCCCGGTGAGCACAACGGCACCTTCCGCGGAAATTGCCATGCCTTTATTACAGCAGCGGCTTCCATCGAAAAATATTGGAGCAACCCCGCCTTTGAGCGTGGCATTGCCCAACGCGCCGAGGTGGTCAACAACAGCCTGGGCAGCATTTTGAAGGCCAACGACAACGTGGCTGTGCGCCTGAAAGGTCGCGGCATGATGCAGGGTGTTGAAATGGCATCGGGCGCGTTGGCAGACGAAGTGGTGGCCGAATGTTTCAAGAACAAGCTGATCATTGAAACCTGTGGCAACGAAGGCCAGGTGGTGAAAGTGTTTGCCGCCCTGAACATCGAGCTCGAAGACCTGAAGCGCGGCTTGACCATCCTTGAAAAAGCAGTGGCCAAGGTGAGCGCACAGGCGCAGAAGAGCAACAAAGATTCGAAGGTGAAAGCATGATTGTCAGAAAACTGAGCGAGGTGCAGGGCAGCGATCGGCACATCCATTCCAAAGGTTGGGACAGCGTTCGCATGCTCTTGCGTGACGACAAGATGGGTTTTTCGTTTCACATCACGACGATTCACGCGGGTGCCGAGTTGCACATGCATTACAAAAACCACTTGGAGAGCGTGTATTGCATCAGCGGCAAGGGCGAGATCGAAGACAAGGCCACTGGCCAGGTGCATGCCATTGAGGCGGGCACCATGTACGCCCTTAACCTGCACGACCAACACACGCTGCGTGCCTTTGATGAACCCATGGTGATGGCTTGCGTGTTTAACCCGCCAGTCACCGGGGCCGAAGTGCACGATGAGTCTGGCGCCTACCCGGCGCTGGCCGAGTAAATCCGAAAAAACCAATACCGAGGAGGAACGAATGATTGTTTCCGCCGTAAGAGATCCTTACCCCACCCGCGACAAAGTGGAGGGTGCCTTGATTCGCCGCGCCGAGCCTGTTGTGTATAGCCAATGGGCCGAGGGTGCACCCCTTACCCAAGCGCAAACCGAGCAGTTTGAGCGGGACGGCTACCTGGTGCTTACCGATGTGTTTAGCGCCCACGAGTTGGACCAATTGCGCGCTGCCAGTGAGCGCTTGGCCAAGGTTTGCCGTGGTCAGTACGATGAAAAACTGCTGTGTGAGCCAGGCAGCGACCAATTGCGCACCCTGTTTGGCATCCATGAGGTTGAAGGCTTGCTCAAGAGTACGGCCAGCAACCGTCACATTTTGGATGTGATCGAATTCTTGTTGAACGACGAGGTGTACATTCACCAGTCGCGTTTGAACTTCAAGAGCCCCCAGTACGGCAGCGGGTTTGAATGGCACAGCGATTTCGAAACCTGGCATGCGGAAGACGGCATGCCCGGCATGCGTGCCATCAGTGCCACGGTGCTGCTCACCGATGAGGTGTCTGCCGACGGTTCGTTGAAGTTTATGCCCAAGAGCCACAAAACTTTTGTGGCTTGCCCGGGTGAAACCCCGGACAATTCCGTGCAGGAGGCCTTCAAAAAACAAGCCGTTGGCAAGCCCCCTGCACTGTTTTTGGATTTGCTGGAAGAGCACGGTGGGATTGAAGAGGTGGTGGCCCCGGCCGGGTCGGTGCTTCTGTTTGACTGCAACGTGATGCATGGTGCGGGCAAAAACACCAGCGAGTTTTTGCGCGCCAATTTGTACTACGTGTACAACGCGGTGAGCAACGCGCTAAATGCGCCCTATGCCGCCGATGAGCCGCGCCCCGAGTTTATGGCCAATCGCCAGTTCAAGGCGCTGCGCCAGCGTGTGGTCGACGAGCGTTTGCAGGCGGCATAACGTTTTGCACCGCGCAACCTTGCCAACCCTCAACCGCGCCGCACCCGCATGAGCCTGGGTGCGGTGTTTTTTTTGACCCTTGCCGTGGTGCTGGCCATTGGCCTGAGCTCGGCTCGCCTGGCCAAAAGCAGCGCTGCGGACTACTTCGTGGCCAGCCGCAGTGTGCCCCCTTGGCTGGTGGCCTTGTCTGCTGTGGCCACCAACAATTCGGGTTACATGTTCATAGGCCTCATCGGCTTTACCTACGCCGTGGGCGTGCAATCGGTGTGGCTCATGGTGGGTTGGATTGCGGGCGACCTGTTGGCGTCCAAGCTGGCCCATGAGCGCTTGCGCGACGAGGCCCACACCCGCGATGCAAACAGCATCATTACCTTGCTGGCGCGGTGGGGTGGGCAAGAGCGGCGAATTTGGCAATGCCTTGCGGCCTTGCTCAGTTTTGTGTTTTTAAGCACCTACGCGGCGGCGCAAATCAGCGCGGGTGGCAAGGCGCTAGAGGCCATGTTGAATCTGCCCATGGCTGTTGGCATGGTGATGGTGGCCCTGGTGGTGATCGCTTACAGCATTGCGGGCGGCATGCGTGCATCCATCTGGACCGATGCTTGCCAAAGCGTGCTGATGATCGGTTCAATTGCTGTGTTGCTGGTGGTGGCGACCCTGCACGAGGGCGGGTTGAACCAAGCCGTGGCCAAGGCCAGCCAAATCGAGGGCTTTTTACAAGCCACACCCACGGGGCTTGATTGGGGCGGCTGGACGGCCCCTGCCATGTTTGTCATGGGCTGGATGTTTGCTGGCGCTGCGGTGCTTGGGCAGCCGCACATTGTTAGCCGCTACCTGGCACTGGACGACACCCGAAAAATGAACCGCGTGCGTGGGTGGTACTACAGCTACTACTTGGTGTTTTATGCCATGGCCACCGGTGTGGGCTTGTTGTCGCGCTTGTATTTTGGTGAGCAGGGGGATTTTGATGCCGAGTTGGCTTTGCCCACCATGGCCCGTGAATTGCTGCCCCCCTGGTTGGCTGGTTTGCTGCTGGCCGGTATATTTGCGGCCACCATGTCCACCGCCGATTCACTGGTGTTGTCGTGCTCGTCGGCCATCACGCAAGACCTGCCCAAAAAGCCCCTGCAAAAGCGCTGGGCCTTAAAGGCAGCCACGGCGGCCACCACGGCCTTTGCCCTGAGCATCGGTTTGATGAGCGAGCAAAGCGTGTTCTCCCTGGTGGTGTGGGCGTGGGGCACCCTGGGCGCTGCCTTTGTGCCTATTTTGGTGTGGCATGTGCTTGGGGCGCGTTTGTCGACCTGGGGCATGGTGGCCATG
>NZ_CAXQZX010000140.1:0-12365 GCF_964228395.1 Limnobacter sp. | reverse complement strand
CGCCGTAGCCGGTGATGCGCAAACCGGGATCAATGCCTAGAATGCGCATGGCTGGATTGCTTAATGGCGGAAGTGGCGAATGCCGGTAAGCACCATCACCACATTGCGTTCGTCTGCAGCTGCGATCACTTCTTCATCGCGAACCGAGCCGCCGGGTTGAATCACGCAGCTTGCGCCTGCATCGACGACCACATCCAGCCCATCCCGGAAGGGGAAAAACGCATCAGAGGCGACCGCGCTGTCGGCCAGAGTGAGGCCCGCGTTTTGAGCTTTGATAGAGGCAATGCGCGCAGAATCCACACGGCTCATTTGACCGGCGCCCACGCCCATGGTCATGCCGTCTTTACAAAACACAATGGCATTGCTTTTCACAAACTTGGCACAACGCCAGGCAAACATGAGGTCGGCCCACTGCTGCTCGGTGGGTTGGCGTTTGCTCACAATGCGAATATCGGCTTGCTGAACATTGTGCACGTCCGGGGTTTGCACCAGCAAACCGCCACCCACGCGCTTGTAGTCAAAGCGGTGGTTGCCGGCATCCAGCGGGATCTCTAGCAGGCGAACATTCTGCTTGGCAGCAAAAACTGCCCGGGCCAGTTCGTCAAACTGAGGGGCAATGACCACTTCTACAAACTGCTTGCTCACGGCTTGAGCGGTGGCCTCATCAACACTTCGGTTAAATGCAATGATGCCGCCAAACGCCGAGGTGGGGTCGGTTTTGAATGCCTTGCCATACGCTTCCAGTGGGCCGCTGCCCACGGCCACGCCACAGGGGTTGGCGTGTTTGATAATCACACAGGCTGGGGCATCGAAGGTTTTCACGCATTCCCAGGCCGCGTCTGCATCGGCGATGTTGTTAAAACTGAGTTCTTTGCCCTGCAATTGGCGGTAGTTGGCCAACAGGCCCACAGGCGCCTTGGCTTCGCGATAAAACGCGGCGCTTTGGTGGGGGTTCTCGCCATAGCGCATGTCTTGCACTTTGTGGAATTGCAGGCTGAGCACCTCGGGATATTCAGCGCGAGCGGGTGTGTCTTCTAATGCGCCGTCGGTGCCCTGCAGGCTGGTTAAAAATGCAGCAATTGCGCCGTCGTAACGAGCGGTGTGCGCAAATGCCTTGGCCGCCAGTGTGGCCCGTGTTTTTAAGGTGGTTGCACCATCGCCTGCTTTGAGTTCTTCGATCACCTGGTTGTAGTCGGCCGGGTCCACGATGATGGTCACACCCGTGTAGTTTTTGGCGGAGGCACGCACCATGGCCGGTCCGCCGATGTCGATGTTCTCGATGGCGTCTTCAAGTTTGACCTGGTCGGCAGCGGTGGCTTTGTCGAAGGGATACAGGTTGACTGCCACCAAATCAATGGCACCAATGCCGTGCTCTTCCATGGCGTCGAGGTGGGTCTTTTGGTCACGGCGCGCCAAAATGCCTCCGTGAATTTTTGGATGCAGTGTTTTTACGCGGCCATCCATAATCTCTGGAAAACCCGTGTGGCTGCTCACTTCTTTGACCACGATGCCTTTGTCGGCCAGCAGCTTGGCTGTGCCACCTGTGGACAATATTTCGACACCGCGCTCGGAGAGGGCTTTGGCCAATTCAAGAATGCCTGTTTTGTCAGACACGCTGAGCAGCGCGCGCTTGATGGTTGGGTTTGTGTTCATGGTCAAAAAAAGAGAGTGATCAGATGAGGCCGTGCTGCTGCAGTTTTTTGCGCAGGGTGTTTCGGTTGATGCCAAGCATTTGGCTGGCAATGGTTTGGTTCATGTTTGCTTTTTCCATGACCACTTCAAGCATGGGCCGCTCTACGGCAGAAAGCACCATGTCATAGACCGACTTGGCACTTTCGCCTTCCAGGTCATCGAAGAACTTGTCAAGGTTGCTGCGAATGCACTCTGAAATCGTGATGGGGGCCAAATTGCCGTCATGTGGTTTCATGCTGCCAGTCTTCTTGTTGTGTGGTTGGAAGGGGTCATTTGTGGGACGGCAAAAAATGCATGGCCGTCCCGGCGCCATGCCTCGAAAAACGCATCCACAATGCGCAACTGCGCGTCGGTGCTCTGGGCCAACATCAGTTGGTCGATCACGGGATGGTTTTTACCGGCAGGGCCGCAAAGATACCATTGCAAATGCTTGCGGGCGGTGAGCAGGCCCGTTTTTTCTCCATAAAAAACATGGTGGTCGTGCAAGTGTTCCATCATCACCTGGTGGGCCTCGTCCACGGTGGGTGGAGGCAGGTGTCGCCCGGTCTTTAAAAAATGAAGCACTTCCCGGAAAATCCAGGGGTTGCCTTGTGCAGCCCGGCCAATCATCAGCCCGTCGGCCCGGGTGTGGCTCAGCACATGCTTGGCTTGTTCTGGGGTGTTGATGTCGCCATTGGCAATCACAGGGATGCTCACCGCTTGCTTCACCTGCGCAATGGTGTCGTACTCGGCATGGCCCGAATAGCCGCAGGCGCGAGTGCGGCCATGCAGGGTCAGCAGGCTCACGCCAATGCTTTCAGCCATTTGTGCAATGCGCACGGCATTTTTTTGATCGGGCGCCCAGCCTGTGCGGTACTTCAGGGTCAGCGGAACACCGCGGTCAGCGCACACTGCATGCACTGCTTTTAAAATTTTTTCTACCAGATCTTCATGCTGCAGCAGTGCGGAGCCTGCTGCAACGGCGCACACTTTTTTGGCCGGGCAGCCCATGTTGATGTCGATGATCTGGGCGCCGCGTTCAATGTTGTAGGCGGCAGCGTGGGCCATCATGTCGGGGTCTGCCCCAGCAATTTGGACGGCGATGGGTTTGGTTTCGCCATGGTGGTTTAAGCGCCGTGTGCTTTTGTCAGTTTTCCACAATTGAGGGTTGCTTGCGGCCATTTCAGACACGGCATGCCCCGCCCCCAGTTTTTTACACAACTGGCGGAAAGGTCTGTCTGTCACACCCGCCATGGGCGCAAGAAACAGGTTGTTGGGCAGGGTGAAATGAGCGAGTTGCACGATTTGCACAAAAAATAAGCAACATTCGAGCGGCTCATTGTAACGGGCTGAGCGTTTTTATTCGACCCAAAAACAGAAAAAAATCCCAAATTTTTTACTTGACTTGTGCTTGTCAAAGTGGGCTGCAAGGCCTGATGGGCCTTGGGCTATTGACACTGCTGCCACCCCTTGCCAGACCCGCCTCGCAGGCTACTTTTCAAGCCAATGGTCGAGGCACCTCTGCCGGGTTTAAGCGAGACAATTCGTGGTGCGGGCCTTTGTATCCGGGCATCAAACTGGCCAGCACTTGCCAAAATCGTGGGCTGTGGTTGAGCTCCAGCAAATGCGCCATTTCATGGGCGATCACATATTGAATTAACTCTGGGCGGTGGTGCACCAGCCGCCAATTCAAGCGGATTTGCTTTTGGCTGTTGCACGAGCCCCATCGTGCCTTGGGGCTGCTCAAATGCAGGGTGTGTGGGGGCAATTGGTGGCGCTGGGCCAATTGCTTTGCCATGTGTGTAAACACGTCTTTGGCGTGGTGTCGCAAGGCTTTTTCAAGATTGGCCAAACGCTGCTCGGGCGGGCCTTCTGGCAGGGCAATCACCTGGGTCCAGGGGTTCACCAGCGGTTTGCTGCGGGCGGGCAGGTTTTCAATGGTGTGGGGAACACCCCGGACCGGTATGGTTTGTTGTTGGCTCAGCAGCCACTCAAGCGTGACGGTTTGCGCTTGGCGGGTTTGCCACTCTTGTAAGCGGCGATTAATCCAGGTGGATTTGCTGGCGATGATGCGCTCAAGCTCTGCTTGGGCCAAACGCAAAGGCGCAGACACTTGAAGACCGTCATCGTTGATGACAAAACCCACAGAGCGGCGCGAGCTGCGTTTGAGTGTGTAGTGGCAAAGCCCCCAGGGTAGGTCAATCGCATATTGCTCTGCACCAAGGGCAGAAGCCGCCCCAGTGTTTGCTCTGTGGTTTGCTTCCGGTGGCGTTTTCTTGAGCATGCGCCTGCAGGCCCGGTCAGCGGGACTTTTCAACCAAAGGTGTGTCTGGGCCGCTGTAGCGGTGCGGGCTTATTTTGTGCATTTCGCCTTCGATCCATTCCTCAACCTTGGCCATGAGGCTCTCGGCATCGTGGCCTTCGGGGCTAATGGGTGGGCCAAATCTCAAGGTCACTGTGCCAGGCTTTTTGAAAAAACTTTTTCGCCCCCAGCACTCGCCGGCATTGTGAGCCACGGGGACCACAGGGGTGTTGGTGGCCACCGCCAGGCGTGTGCCCCCGGTTTTGTATCGGCGCTTGTAGCCCACGGGCACGCGCGTGCCCTCTGGGAAAAACATCATCCACGCGCCGTCGCGCATGCGTTGGCCCGCAATCGTTTTGACTTGCTCAAAAGCCTCCACGCCTTTGGTGCGGTTGATGGGTACCATGCGCAGCACCCACAGTGCCCAGCCAAAAAAAGGCACATATTGGAGTTCTTTTTTAAACACCAAGCACAACTGCCTGGGCAGGAGCAGGCTCGGAATGGCAAAGGTTTCCCAGGCCGACTGGTGCTTGGCCAGCACAATGGCGCCCGTGTTGGGTAAGTGTTCTTTGCCCTCCACCACGTAACGAATGCCGCACAGGTGCTTGAGCAAAAAAATGTTCAGCACGTTCCACCAACAGGCAAAAATATAACGTTGCCTGATGCTGAGCACGGGTGAGAGCAAAAGCAGGAGTGTGGCATGTAGCGGTGTGTATACCACGGAATAAATAAAAAACAGGATGGAACCAAGGATGGATCTCACCAAAGCCTCCGGTCTGTGTGGGCTGAAAGGGTCATGGATTTATTTTGCAAACGGGTCGTCTGGCACCAGGTGCTCGGCCACCGCCAAGAGATTGTCAAACACGGTGGTGCCAGCAGGCAGTTCGTCTTTTTTGCTGTCCCAGGTTTTTTTGCCTTTGCCGGTTTTGACCAAAAAAGGCACGCACCCACGCGCTGCTCCGGCCTGCAGATCCCGCAGGGAGTCGCCCACGCAGGGAACGCCCTCCAAGCTCAGGCCCATGCGTTTTTCAATTTCTTCAAACAGGCCGGGCTTGGGTTTGCGGCAGGCGCATTTGTCGTCGGGACCGTGTGGGCAAAAAAAGATGCCATCAATGTGTGCGCCAGCCTCTGTGGCCAGGTCATGCATCTTTTTGTGCATGGCCGACAGCGTTTCCAAGTCGAACATGCCGCGTGAAATTCCGCTCTGGTTGGTGGCCACGGCCACGCGATATCCACCCCGGTTAAGGCGTGCTATGGCGTCCATGCTGCCAGCGATGGGGATCCATTCCTCTGGCGATTTGATGTAGTCGTCCGAGTCCTCGTTGATCACGCCATCTCGGTCCAGCACGATGAGTTTCATGGTTGCTTAAACCGCCAGTTGTGAAATATCGGCCACCCGGTTCATCAAACCATGCAAGTGGGCCAGCAAGGCAATTCGGTTGTTCTTCAGGTCTGCGTTGTTGTCCATCACCATCACACCATCGAAGAACGCGTCCACCGCGGGCTTTAGGGGTGCCAACAAAAGCAAGGCTTGCTGGTAATTTCCTGCTTCAAAGGCAGCAATGGCTTTGGGTTCAACTTCGTGCACCTGGGCTGCCAATTGTTGTTCAGCGTCCAGTTGCAGCAGGGCGGGGTTCACTTGCGTGCCCACATGGTCTGCTTTTTTAAGAATGTTGTTGATGCGCTTGTTGGCCGCAGCCAGGGCTTGTGCCTCGGGCAGTTGCGCAAATGCACGCACGGCCTGTAGGCGCTTGGGCAGGTCAGCGAAGCGGCTGGGGTTCTGGCTCAGCACAGCCTCAACCTCTGCGGTGCTGTAGCCTTGATCTTTCAGGTAGCCGCGCAGGCGGTCTTGCACAAAAGCGGCCAAGCCATCGTTGCTGGGCTTGAAGTCAGGGAAGGCCGCAAACAATGTGGAAGCTTTCTCAAGCGTGTCGTGAAGGTCGAGCGGCAGTTCTTTCTCGATCACCATTCGAATGACCCCCAAGGCGTGGCGACGCAAGGCGAAGGGGTCTTTGTCACCGGTGGGAATCAGGCCAATGCCATAAATGCCCACCAGGGTTTCAAGTTTGTCTGCAAGCGCCACGGCCAAACCTACAGGGTTACGTGGCAATTGATCGCCGGCAAAGCGAGGACTGTAGTGGTCGGCAATCGCTTGGGCCACATCCGCATGTTCGCCATCGTGGCGCGCATAGTGCTCGCCCATATTGCCTTGCAGTTCCGGGAATTCACCCACCATGTCGGTGAGCAGGTCGGTTTTACACAACAGCGCTGCGCGTTTGGCTTGCTCGGTTGCTGCACCGGTGACAGGGGCCAACATGTCTGCCAAAGCCACCAAACGGGTGTTGCGGTCTTTTTGGGTGCCAAGTTTGTTGTGGTACACCACATTGGCCAAACCGGGCAAACGGCTTTCAAGTGTTTTTTTGCGGTCTTGATCAAAAAAGAATTTTGCGTCGGCCAAGCGTGCACGCAGCACCCGTTCGTTGCCGCTGGTGATCAGGCCCGGGGTGGGCGTGTGAAGGTTGGACACCAGCAGGAAGCGGTTTTTCATTTTGCCGCTTTGATCCGTGATGGCGAAGTATTTTTGGTTGGCCTGCATGGTCAGAATGAGACACTCTTGCGGCACTTCCAAAAACTCTTTCTCGAAGCCGGCCTCGTAAACCACGGGCCATTCCACCAATGCGCACACCTCGTCGACGAGTTCAGACGGTTGCACCACTCGGTCGCCTGCGGCCTGTTGGGCCAGGGCGTGTTCAATGGCAGTTTTTCGCTCTTCAAAGCTTGCAATCACCTTGCCTTCCTGGCGCAGTTGATCTTCGTAGGTGTCGGCGCTTTGAACATTCACAATGTTTTGGCCCAGAAAACGGTGCCCGCCGGTGATGCGGTTGCTCTCCAGACCCAGCACTTGCACAGGCACCACGTTGCTGCCGTGCAAGGCCACCAGGCGGTGGGCAGGGCGAACGAAATGAACGGTGCTGCCATCGGGGCGCTGATAACTCATCACCTTGGGAATGGGCAGTTTGGTGGTGGCCACTTGCAGCGCGGATTGAAGCGATTCAGCCAGACCCTTGCCGGCCACCGTGCGGCGGATGTTCAGCACCTTCTGCTTGCCGTCGTGGGTGGTTTCCAGTTGGTTCACTTCCACCTGACCCAGGCCGAGTGATTCCAGCTTTTTTAACAAGGGGGGTGTGGGCTTGCCATGGGCATCCAGGCCAATCTTGACTGGCAGCAGGCGCTCCACCAGGGTTTTGTCGGGGGATGTACCTGCTACTTCGGTGATCTTGCAGCCCAGCCGCCTGGGGCTGGCGTAGGTGGTCACCACGCTGCGCTCGGCCAGGTGGCCCTCGGTTCGCAGGTGCTCAGCCAGCAGGTTGGAAAATGCGTCGCCCAGTTGCTTCAGGGCTTTGGGTGGTAGCTCTTCGGTAAACAGCTCAACCAGGAGTGTGTTGTTCATGTTGTTCTTTGTGTTGGTGTTCAGGCCGCTTTGCCAGCAGGCGTGTTGCACATGGGAAAGCCCAGTTTTTCGCGTGAATCGAAGTAGGCCTGCGCGACGGCGCGCGACAGGTTTCGGATACGCCCAATGTAGGCGGCGCGTTCGGTCACTGAAATGGCGCCGCGTGCATCGAGCAAGTTAAAGGTGTGCGCTGCTTTAAGAATCATTTCATAGGCAGGCAGGGCCAGACCGACATCAATCAGGCGTTTGGCCTCGGCTTCATATTCGCCAAAGTGGCGAAATAACATGTCGGCATTGCTGTGCTCAAAGTTGTAGGTGGATTGTTCAACCTCGTTTTGATGAAATACATCGCCATAGGTGAGTACTTTTTTCACGCCGTGCTCTTCGCGCTCGGTCCACACCAGGTCATACACATTTTCTTTGCCCTGCAGGTACATGGTGAGTCGCTCAATGCCGTAAGTGATTTCGCCCAAGATGGGCGCGCAGTCCAAGCCGCCGACTTGCTGGAAGTAGGTGAACTGGGTTACCTCCATGCCATTGAGCCAAACCTCCCAGCCCAAGCCCCATGCGCCCAAGGTGGGGTTTTCCCAGTTGTCTTCAACAAAGCGAACGTCGTTTTGTTTTGTGTCGATGCCCAGCGCTTCAAGGCTTCCCAGGTAGAGATCAATGATGTTCTCTGGTGAGGGCTTGAGCACCACCTGGAATTGATAATAGTGCTGCATGCGGTTGGGGTTTTCGCCGTAGCGTCCATCTTTGGGTCGGCGCGATGGCTGTACGTAGGCCGCGTTCCAAGGTTCGGGCCCCAATGCGCGCAAAAAGGTGGCGGTGTGGCTGGTTCCAGCGCCCACCTCCATGTCGAAAGGCTGCAACAGTGCACAGCCCTGTTGGTCCCAATAGTTTTGCAAGGTCAAAATGGCCTGTTGAAACGTCAGCATCTGTGACTGTCCTTTTGCGTGTATTCGATTGCCCAGTATTGTAATGGCTGGCGTCGGGCTTGGGCCTTACACCGTGCCAATGCACAGGTACTTCATTTCCATAAACTCTTCAATGCCCCAGGCCGAGCCTTCTCTTCCGAGGCCAGACTGCTTGACCCCGCCAAACGGCCCCACTTCATTGGAAAACACACCCACATTGATGCCCACCATGCCGTATTCCAGTGCGCGGGCCACCCGGAACACTCGTTTGGCGTTCTCTGTATAGAAGTAGGCAGCCAGGCCGTAGGGGGTGTTGTTGGCCTGAGCCACGGCTTGCTCTTCATGGTCGAATGAGAAAATGGGTGCCACCGGACCAAAGGTCTCTTCTTGGGCCAACAGCATGCGGGCATCGGCGTTGTCAATCACGGTGGGCTCAAAAAAACGGCCGCCCAATGCGTGGGGTTTGCCGCCAGTCAGCACCGTCGCCCCCTTGCTCACTGCGTCGTCCACGTGGCGTTGCACTTTTGCCAGGGCTGCTTCGTCAATCAGCGGGCCAATGCTCGCTTTGCTGGTTAAGCCATCGCCCACGTCGAGTTGTGCCACCTTGGCTGCCAGTTTTTCTGCAAATTCGGCACGCACGGTGCTCTGGACAAACACACGGTTGCTGCACACGCAGGTTTGCCCGGCGTTGCGGTATTTGGAGGCAATCAGGCCATCCACAGCGGCGTCCAGGTTGGCATCTTCAAACACAATAAACGGCGCATGCCCGCCCAGCTCCAAGCTAAGTTTTTTGATCGTGGGGGCGCATTGGGCCATTAGAATTCGTCCCACTTCGGTCGAGCCAGTAAAGCTGAGCTTGCGAACCACTTCGCTTTCGCAAAGCACTTTGCCCACCTCAACAGACCGTTCAGAATCTGCAGTGAGCACGTTCAATACCCCGGCAGGCATGCCGGCCTGCCTGGCCAATTCTGCCAGTGCCAAGGCGCTCAGCGGGGTCTGTTCGGCTGGCTTTACCACCACTGTGCAGCCTGCCGCCAGAGCGGGTGCCACTTTGCGGGTGATCATGGCAATCGGGAAGTTCCAAGGTGTAATGGCCGCGCACACGCCAATGCCCTGTTTGATCACCAACAATTCGCGCCCTGCCTGGGGCGATTCGAGCACGCTACCCTCAATGCGTTTGGCTTGTTCGGCAAACCATTCCACAAAGCTGGCTCCATACACCACTTCTCCTTTGGCTTCGGCCAGCGGCTTGCCTTGCTCAAGGGTCATTAGGGTGGCCAGGTCGTCAGCGTTGGCCAAAATTAGCTCAAACCATTTCCTTAAAAGCTGGGCACGGCTTTTTGCAGTGGTGTTACGCCAACTGCCCAGGGCTTTGTCGGCGGCCAAAATTGCATCATGGGCCAGGGCCACGGGTGTGTTGCCCACTTGGGCAATGACCTCGCCATTGGCGGGGTTGTCCACATCGAAGGTGTGCTCGCAGGCCTGGAAGTTGCCATACACAAATGGCATGGTTTGAAACAGCTTGGGATTGGACAGGTTTGGGGTACTGCTCATGGTGTTGCGCTCTCTGTGCGTTGTGTTCAGTGGCTTTGTTCTGGCTCAAAGGGATCGAGTGGATCCAGCCCCAGCAGGGCGGTCAGTTGAGCAAGGCAGGCCACACCAAAGGTTTCAGTCCTAAGGATACGCCTTGAAAAACGAAGTGGCAGCGCCCCCTGCGAAATTGCGTACTCGGTTTCCTCCGGCGTCCAGCCCCCCTCCGGCCCCACACAAATCACCAAAGGGCTGGGCAAAGCGCCCTGTTCCAAGGTTTTGGCGGCCCAAGATTGGGCCGATTGTTCAGCCTCTGGCGTGAACCACAGCAGGCGGGCTGTGGGGTGGCTGTGCTGAATATGGCAGAGGGTGTCTTGCAGACCAAGCACCGGGTGTAGGGAAGGTAAGTGTTGCCGCTCGCTTTGTAGGCTGGCGGCCACCAACACGCGCTCCCAGTGCAGCTGGCGCTTGTTGGCACGTTCCTCGTTGAGCTTCACGACACTCCGGGTCGCTTGCACGGGGTAAAAGGCGTTTGCGCCCAATTCGGTGCATTTTTCGAGTACCCAGTCCATTTTGTCGCCTTCGGGCAAGGCTTGTAGCACATGGATCGGGCCTGTTAGTTCGCTGGCCGCTTGCGCATGCGGCCCATCGGTGATGGTCACCTGAGCCAGCTTTTTGCTCAGGTATTCCAGCGTGGCAGTCCATTCCTGCCCCAGTCCATTCCAAAGGCGCAAAGGCTCTTTGTCTTTGAGCCTAAGCACCCGGGAGGCGTAGTGCATGAGGTCTTCAGGCAGCTCGAGGGTTTGGCCCAGTGCAGCTGCCTGCGGAAGATAAAACCGGGCCAGCCGTTTGTGGTTATTTTGTTTCATAGGCCTTGCTGTGGTTTTGGCGCTTTAAAAAGGACGGTTTGCCCGTGCAAACGCGCTTTATCTGGATAGCTTTGATAAAATTCAGGTTTTTCCAACTTTGCCACAGGCATAACCCTCTTTCCCCAACCCTATGTCTTCTTCTTCCAAGAACATGGCCAACGCGATTCGCGCGCTTGCCATGGATGCCGTTCAAGCTGCCAAATCCGGGCACCCCGGCATGCCCATGGGCATGGCCGAAATCGCAGTGGCCTTGTGGGCCCGTCACCTGAAGCACAACCCCCAAAACCCCCAATGGGCAGACCGCGACAGGTTTGTGTTGTCCAACGGGCATGGGTCCATGTTGATTTACGCCTTGCTTCATCTCACGGGGTACGACCTTCCCATCGAAGAGCTCAAGAATTTCCGGCAGTTGCATTCTAAAACACCTGGCCACCCCGAAGTCGACATCACCCCCGGTGTAGAGACCACCACAGGTCCGCTGGGGCAGGGCATTGCCAACGCGGTGGGCATGGCTTTGGCAGAAAAACTGCTCGCGGCAGAATTCAACGAGGCGGGCTTCCCCATCGTGGACCACAACACCTACGTGTTCTTGGGCGACGGTTGCTTGATGGAAGGCATTTCCCACGAGGCTTGCTCGCTCGCTGGCACCTTGGGTTTGTCCAAGCTCATCGTTCTCTACGATGACAACGGCATTTCCATCGACGGCGAGGTGGAGCACTGGTTTGCAGACAACACGCCCAAGCGTTTTGAAGCGTATGGCTGGAACGTAATCCCCAATGTGAACGGCCACGATGTAGATGCGGTGGATGCCGCCATTGCCCAGGCAAAACAAAACGCGTCCCTAGACAAAGGCCCCACGCTGATTTGCTGCAAAACCAATATTGGCGAAGGCTCGCCCAATCTGGCCGGCACAGACAAAGTGCACGGTGCGCCGCTGGGTGATGCCGAAATTGCAGCCACCCGCGCGGCCATCGGCTGGGAACATGCGCCATTTGTCATTCCACCCGAGGTGTATCAGGCTTGGGACGCTCAAGTGGCGGGCGCAGCTCGCCAGGTCGCCTGGGACAAACTCTTCGATGCCTACAGCGCCAAATTCCCGGCCAAAGCTGCAGAGTTCAAGCGTCGCATGGCGGGCGATTTGCCAGCGCAGTTTGAACAGACTGCAGCCCGATTGTTGGCCGAAGTGGCGGCCAAAGGCGAAACAATCGCCACCCGCAAGGCCAGCCAAAACGCCATCACGCTGCTCGCTGCCGAGCTGCCGGAGTTGCTGGGGGGGTCCGCTGACCTCACGGGCTCAAACCTCACCAATTGGCCCAAGTGTGTGGCAGTGCGCCGCAATAAAGACGGCTTTGTTGCGGGTAACCACATCAACTGGGGGGTGCGCGAGTTTGGTATGAGCGCTGCACTCAACGGTGTGGCCCTGCACGGGGGCTATATTCCCTTTGGAGCCACTTTCTTAACCTTCTCGGATTACAGCCGCAACGCTTTGCGCATGGCGGCACTCATGAAGAAGCGCAATATTTTTGTGTTCACCCATGACTCAATTGGCCTGGGTGAAGATGGCCCCACCCACCAACCGGTGGAGCACGCCGCCACGCTGCGTCTTATTCCCAATATGGACGTGTGGC
>NZ_CAXQZX010000139.1:0-24255 GCF_964228395.1 Limnobacter sp. | reverse complement strand
ACGGCATACGAGATCTACCAGTGTGACTGGAGTTCAGACGTGTGCTCTTCCGATCTCAAAGCGGGCAGGCGCATCACGCAAGCTGCTTGGGCCAAAAAAAGGCAGAACCAAGTATGGCCCCGAGCCCACCCCCCAAACCCCTAGGGTTTGGCCAAAGTCTTCATCGTTCTTGAGGAAACCCAATTCGGTGGCAGGGTCAGCCAAGCCAACAATACCGATGGTGGTGTTGATCGCAAAACGGGCGAGGTCACTGCCAGCCGCTTTGGGCTTGCCTTGCAACAGGTTGTTTACAGCCACCGCCACATCGTCGAGATTGCTGAAAAAATTGCCGATCACGGTTTGCACCTCGGGCGGAGTGATGGCGTTGTAGCCCTTGGCCAAGGGCTTAACCGCCACCTGGTCGACCACCTGGTTGAAGCCATCCACGGAGCGGTTCAAACCCTCCAAGGGGTCAGCTTCGGAAGGAGCCCGCATGCTGGTGCAGGCCGTGCCGTAGACCAGCACAGCACCGGCCAGCACAATATGTCGAATGGAAGAAGGTAACACTGCTTTCCCCTTATTGCTTCTCGGATCCACCCTCGGAAGCCTTGCTGAACAGGAACTGACTGATCAAGTTTTCCAGAACCACGGCCGATTGCGTGCGCGCAAATTTTTGACCGCCCTCCAGGTTTTCTAGCGCGCCGCCGGCTTCAATGCCAACATATTGTTCGCCCAACAACCCAGAGGTCAAGATTCTAGCCGAAGAGTCTTCAGGAAATTCAAAGCCCTCTTGCAGATCGAGCGCCACCACCGCGCGGAATGTGACAGGGTCCAGCGTGATGCTGGCCACGCGACCGACGGTGACTCCGGCGCTTTTAACAGGCGCCCGTGGTTTTAGGCCACCAATGTTGTCGAATTCTGCGGTAACCCGGTACTGGGCCCCGGTGGTAAACGAACTTAAATTGCCGGCCTGCAACGCCAGAAACACCAAAGCGAGCGCTCCAATCAGAACAAACAGGCCCACCCAAAAATCAACTGCAGTCTTTTTCATCTTTAGCAATCCGTTTTAAATGCTGAACATCAGTGCGGTGAGCACAAAATCCAGGCCCAAAATAGTGAGGGACGAAATCACCACCGTGCGTGTGGTGGCCCTGGACACCCCTTCTGGCGTGGGTTGGCAAGCATAACCTTGATACAGGGCGATCGCATTAACGGCCACGCCGAATACTATGCTTTTGATCACGCCGTTCAGAATGTCGTCCCGCACGTCTACGCCAGCCTGCATTTGGGACCAAAAAGCCCCGGCATCGACGCCAATGAGCAACACGCCCACCACATAGCCGCCCACAATGCCGACAGCACTGAACAAAGCCGCCAGAATGGGCAAAGACACCAAACCCGCCACCCAACGAGGGGCCAATATGCGGGCCTTGGGATCCACGGCCATCATCTCCATGGCAGTGAGTTGTTCACCAGCCTTCATCAGGCCGATTTCAGCTGTCAGCGAGGTTCCCGCCCGACCGGCAAACAGCAATGCCGACACCACTGGGCCCAATTCACGCACCAAAGAAAGCGCAACCAACAAGCCAAGGGCTTGTTCGGCCCCATACCGATTCAGGGTGTAATAGCCCTGCAAGCCCAGCACGAAGCCAACAAACAGACCCGACACCACGATGATGATGAGGGAGTAATTGCCGATGAAATGAATTTGATCGACGATCAGGCGCGGCCTTAACAAAGATTTTGGCAACAACACAAAAAGCCCGCAAACAAAGCGGGCAAACACCCCAAGGCCAGCCACGGTGGCAATGGTGGCGGCGCCTAAGCGGGAAATGAACAGCACGGGGTTCATGCGAAATCCTTCTGCAAGTCGCTGGCTGGGTAGTGAAATTTAACCGGTCCCTCAGGTAAGCCGCGAATAAACTGCTGCACGTAGGGATCGGAATTGGCCTCCACTTCCTTGGGCGTGCCTTCGGCGAGCACCTTGCCGCCGGCAATCACAATCACATGGTCACTGATCGCAAATGATTCGTGAATGTCATGGGTCACCACCACCGAGGTGGCCCCCAACGCGTCATTCAGGGTGCGAATCAAATTGGCCGTGATACCCAAAGAGATTGGATCAAGCCCGGCGAATGGCTCATCATAAAAAATCAGTTCTGGGTCTAAGGCCACAGCACGGGCCAGGGCCACGCGGCGACTCATGCCTCCAGAAATTTCAGAGGGCATGAGGTGGCTGGCCCCACGAAGCCCCACCGCATGCAGCTTGAGCAACACCAAATCACGAATGGCGGACTCTGGCAGGTCGGTGTGCTCACGAAGGGGGAAGGCCACATTGTCGAACACGCTCAGGTCGGTGAACAAAGCACCAAATTGAAACAACACACCAATGCGTTTGCGGAAAGCGTAAAGATCGGCCGTAGACGCTTTGACCATGTTTTGCCCCAGCACGGCAATTTGCCCCTTGTTCACCGGGTATTGCCCGCACATTAGCCGCAACAAGGTTGTTTTGCCTGAACCAGAACCACCCATGACAGACACCACCTTGCCCTGCGGTATGCGCAGGGAGATGTCCTCCAGGATGAGGCGTTCGCCGTAACCAAAATCAACGTTGTTTAATTCAGCAACAAAGCCCATTGGGGCTCCTTCAGGGGCATTGGGGTTGACCCGTATTGTAACTCGAAGCCACCAAGCATTCTTTGTGAAGGCGCAGTAAAAGCCTGTCTCCCTCAAACGTGGTGATGGTTTCACTCCTTTGGCATGACCACAAATCATGGTTTTGGTTTCAAGCATTTAGGATTCGGCTGTTTCTAGCCCCTTGCGGATTTTCGACATGCTGCGTGTGTTTTTGTGTTGTGCCCTCGCCCTGGCTGGCTGCGCAGCACCCACCAGCACCCCCCATGTCAATACGCCCAACTTGGCTGAAGCCACCTTGGACACCGCCAAACCCATTCAGATCGACCCATGGTTTTGGGCCGATCGGGTTCGCCATCAGGCCAAAAATTGGTTAAGTCATCCAACAACATTCAACCTTCGATTGGACCAAATGCCTGCCAGCCATGTGCTGGAGCTGTTGGCGCAAGAATTGGGGGTGGGTTACGACATGGATCAGTGCGCTCAAGCCAAAGTCAGCCTGCACGGGCAAGACATGACATTGGCGCAAATCATTGAAAGCCTGGAGGCCCAGAGCAACAGCCATGTGGCGATGCAGGGAAAGCAGTTGTTATTCCGCTGCCAAACTGAGGAGCTTCGCATTTATCACCTGGATTACCTGACCACCAGCCGCAGCATGACTGACCGCTCCAGCCTGAGCTCGGCCATTGCGAGCACTCAACGCGACCTGCCGGTTCGGGAAGACACGGGCAATCGTTCGGAGTTGAGTTTACTTAACACTCAGTCGCACGACATCTGGCAAAACATTGCGCTGCAAATTGAGCAAATCATTGGGGCCGCAGCCAAGCAAAGCGAGGTGATCACACGCGAGCGGCAAATTAACGAAGCCCAAGACCGAAACTTTGCCAGCCGGCGCACCCCCTCATTGCGCCCCTCCCGAAGCGATCGAAACAGCGCCACCGCCGTGGACCTAACGCGCAGCGACATCACTACCACCCGAAAAGAATACCGGTCTGGCCGGGTCATCGCGCACCCAGAGTCTGCCAGCGTAGCCGTGCTGGCCACACCTCGCGAGCACCAGCGCGTGTTGCAGTGGCTTAACCAGATGCAGAACCGCGTCAATCGGCAAATTGTGATTGAAGCGCTCATCACCGAGATAAGCCTCAACGAGCGCTACGAGCGAGGCATCGATTGGAATGTGCTGCGCAACAACGGCGTGCGCGCTGGCTTGGCCATACAGGGCTTGAACTTTGGCAACGCGGGCACTGTGTTGCAATTTGGGCGAAACACAGGCAATGCGGAAACGCAGGTGGTGCTTCGTTTGCTGGAGGAATTTGGACAGGCCTCGGTGCTTTCGTCACCCCGCGTGGTGACCATGAACCAACAACCCGCCGTGCTGAAATTCATCGACAACCGGGTGTATTTCACCACCGATGTGCAAACCAGCGCGCCCACCACCAACACGCCAGCTTTTTCGGTGTTTACCACACAGGTTCAAACGGTGCCGGTCGGCTTTTTGATGACCGTCACGCCTCAAATTGCCAACGACCAAACCATTCAACTGCGCGTGCGCCCCACCCTGAGCCGCATTGTTGGCTTTGTACAAGACCCCAACCCCGCCCTTCGGCAATTAAACATCGTCAGTGAGGTCCCAGAAATACAAACCCGAGAGCTGGAGTCGATTCTAAGACTTCGCAGCGGCGAAATGGCCCTGCTGGGTGGCTTGCGCCAAAAAGACAACCGCTCCCTGGAGCGAGGCATACCCGGCAGCCCAAATGCCCTGAATTTGCTTACTGACAGCGTTTCTCGGCAACACAATCACATTGAGTTGGTGATTTTGCTCAAGGCGACCACCGTGGACGCACCGCAAGCCCTATCGGCCAGTGCAGCTCACAACATTGGCGATCTTTCAGGCCCTTTGCGAACCCTCAACCAGCAACTGGCTTTTGGAAACCAGTTGCAACTGGCACAGCAGCATGCAGAGGCAAGGGCCTTGCTTGAGCTATTGCACCACGAGCACCCCCACGCCCCAGAGCCCGCATACAACCTGGCCTTGTTGCATGCCCAGCAAGGCCAGCACACCGATGCACTGCAATGGCTGGGCGTGGCCACTTCGCGCTGCCAAACCCTGCAATGCGACTTGCCTTTGCTACAAGTAAGGGCTCTGTTGAGCGCGAACAAGCGAGTAGTCCCTTGAGTTCAGTTCAAGCCATTGAAGAGGCCCTGCATGGCAGCTTGCAACACATCGCCGACGCACTGATTGCATGCAACGCTTCAGATCTTCACATCACCCCAGACCCCAAAGGATACTCGGTGCGCGCCCGCTGCCATGGGCACCTCAACGCCCTGCGGGGTTTGTCCACCGAACACGGACGCGGGCTTGTGCAAACTTTCAAAGCCGCGGGCAAAATGAATATTGCCGAAACGCGGCGTCCACAGGACGGCAGGCTCAGTCTGCCCCATGCCGAATTGCGCCTGGCCTGCCACCCCAGCTTGCATGGGGAAAACCTCGTGGTCCGGGTGCTGGCTCGCCAAAGTGCGTGGTCACTGAATTCGCTTGGCTTTTGCCCCAAGGTGCACAGCGATATTGAGCACATGTTAGCCCCCAGCCAAGGTCTGGTGTTGGTGTCTGGCCCCACAGGCAGCGGCAAAACAACCACTTTGCATGCGATGATTCAATCGCTGGGCGCCAAAGCTGGGCGAATTGCCACTTTGGAAGACCCGGTCGAAATCATCAACCCCCAAGCGCTTCAAACCGACCTGTCACGCCTACCCCATTTGGATTTTGCGGCAGGCTTGCGATCGTTGATGCGACAAGACCCTGACACCATTCTGGTCGGTGAAATCCGCGACGAGGCCACCGCCGAGCTCACCCTGCACGCCGCACTCACTGGGCATCGGGTGTTTGCGTCCATTCACGCAGGCGACTGCCTGGGCACCCTCTGCAGGCTTTTGGAACTGCAAGTGGCATGGCCCAGCCTGTTGAATTGCTTAAATGGTGTCCTGAATCAACGCCTGATGCCGGGCAACCCTGGCGCACAACGCGTTATCAAAGCGCAGTCGCTTTGGATGGGTCAACTCCCAAGACATCGCCGCGCCAGCCTCGTAAGCATGGCCGACATACATAGCGTCTACACACTTCAAGGTGACTTGAATGTGGATTAAACGCGGGCCAAGCACCGTGCAATGGCAAGAATGGATGCGCCACTGGGCCGAGCTTAATCGGGTGGGGCTCAGCGCCGTGGACGCTCTGCTGCTTAGCCGGGAGCTTCAGCCACAGCGGGGCCGCAACACCCTTAGACAAACGCTTGGCCAAGTACAACGCGCGCTTGAAAGCGGCATGGACCTGGTTCAAGCGTTTCGCTTTGCCGTCAAAAACCTGCCGGCACCGCTTCTCACCGCGCTTCAATGCGCACAAGCCTCGGGCAATCTGGCAGAAGCGCTAGACCTACAATTACTGCGCTGGATCAAAACCACCGAGGCCACGAGCCAACTGTTGCGCAGCCTTTTTTACCCCGCTTTGGTGCTGGTGTTGAGCCTGGCTTGCTGGGGTGTGATGGCCCATGTTGCCCCCATGCAAGCACAAACTCCACAGGCACCTTCGCAGCCAACGCTTATCGCTGGAGACTGGGCGAACTTTCTGATGGCCGGGGGCGTTCTGGGTTTGCTGTTGATCTTGCTCACCAAAAAACTTCAGCCGCCCAAAGCTTTGGTGGAACAACGCCACCTCGACCCCCGGCACGACCTACACCTCGCATCGCATTTCCACCTGATGGCCTGCGAGCTCGACGCGGGCATCGACATCCTTGAAACCCTCAAACCCAGGCCAGGGAACGCTACGGCCCTCAAGCTGTTTTTGGCCCAGGTGTCACGGTTGTTAAGCCAAGGCATGGGTTTGGCGCTGGCCATGGAAAAATCTGGCGCGCCGCCCTTCATGGTTCGCCAGGCGCGGATGGTGGAACACACGGGCAATATGGCCAGTTGCTTTCATTTGGCTGCCAAGGTGTTTGATTTGCGCGCCAGCCGCTGCCTGCGTCGCCTGCAGCTTGGTATGCCACCTGCCGCCCTGTTGATCAGTGCAGGCATTTTGATGATGGCCTACCAGCGCCACATCGCCCCGCTCTACGCTGGATTGGGTGGCCTGTAATGAATCAACCCCCGTCCGACCTGTGGTTGATTTTGCCAACCAGCGACGCCAAGCAAGCGCCAGAAGTGATGCTGCTGCACAGGCGCGAACACAACGTGCTTGCGGGTCAACGCATGCCTTTCAATGAATTTGCAGACAGCGCGCTCGCCCTTGGCAGCTTTGCCCACGGGGACACCCAAGTGTTGATTGGACTCCCCGCCTGCACTGCCCTCAACGCTCAAAAAGCACAACACCACTGGGTGGGTGTAGCCCAACACCCAGACCGCTTGCTCATTCACCCTTGTACACCAGAGCACATCGAATGGATCGAAGTGTGCAAGCGCATGGGCAAGACACCGCGCGTGGTGAGCGCCAGTCGCCCCGAGGATCTGCGCAGTCAACCCTGCGAGCTTGTTCGCATGGCGCAAAGCGAATATGCGGTGTTAAGCGAAACCCACCGCGACGCCCACGACGACCTTCAGGGGAATGGCTTGAATGCAAAGGCAATGGCACGGCTACACCTTGGCTGGTATTTGAAGGCATGCCCAGGCCACCAACCCATCCGTCTGGCTCTGGCAGCCGCCTTGTTGTGCGCCGTTGCAAGCACGATGGTGGCCGCCTGGCTGGCAGGCTCAGCCAGCCAGGCCACACAGGCCAATACGGTGCAGCAGCTTCAATCTGGCAAAACACACAAGCTGGGGCAAGCCAATGACGCGCCACCCATCGATTGGGCGGCGTGGCGCGTCCAGGTGCAAAAGTTTGGCAAGAATGAACGTGCCAACGTGGCGGACCTGGCCTGGACCTGGAACAACGCAGGTGAGGTATACAGCATTGCAAACCTGAACAAACCAAGAAAGCGACTGCCCAAAGGCTGCGAGCCGCTGAGCCACGCCGCCCAAGCCGTTTGCAGGACCAACGCACCATGAAACTTGCCAGGCATGTGCGCATCAATCGTCTGGCCCGTCTGTGCTTGGACATGGCCATCTTTTTGCTCGGGCTTGCCTTGTGTGTGCTCCACTTGCACAGCACATTGGGCCTCACCTTGCACCAGCACAACCAAAAAATGCAGGCCAAGTTGGCTGCAGCCAATCTCCAGGCGCAAACCCACAGCGCAGGCCAGGCGAGCTTGCAACACGGCCAAACCCCAGACGAGGCAAGCCTGTGGCAAGATCTGGCCGCGTGGATCAATACCCATCAAGCACAGCAAGGGCATTGCAGGGTGGGGCAAGTTGAGCTGGGCACCTACCAGTGGTTTTGCCTGGGGTTTAACGTCAAAGAGCCGGCTGAACCAAGCACACACCGACTCAACTTTGAACCACCCGAGGGCGCAATACTGGCCGCCCCTCAGCCCCTGATTACGCAACACAACGCGAAAACCCGCACCAAGGGGCGGTTCGCTCGCGCCAATCACGAAACACCAACCCATGAGACCGAGCCCCCACCACCCACAAAACCAGCCTTTGGTTGGGTTGATCTGCCTTCAGGACGAATCCATTTCGATCCCAAGACGCAGCGCTGGCAGGCACAACCATGAGGCGAATTGGCGAACTCACCAAAGCCCGGGGCCATGCCATGCTGCTGTTGCTGGTTTTGCTCGCACTGGGGGCGCTTGCGGCAGGTCAATCGCAGGTGATTCAACACGCACGGTCTTTCCAGCAAAACAATCAGGCCCTACAAGAGCACCAGAGCCTGCAGACTGCCCGCGAGGCCTTGCTTGCCTTTGCCGCCCGGCAGGGTATGAACCAACACACACAGCCGGGCCACCTACCCTGCCCGGCGCTAAGCCCAGAAGGGCCTGCACAAACCACCTGCCTGAATTCAAACTGGGGCTGGCTGCCCGGCCAGTCGGTGGTCAAAATCAACTACCTCAACCCCGGCTTGGGGGCCCCGTACAATGCCAAGCAACTGGGTGTGGGCAAGTCGTGGCAATACGCGGTGTCGGCCCAGTTGCTTCAGCCCAATGCATTGGGCTGGAGCCAGTGGGTTGATTTCTCAAAACCGGCACTCACCGTGCAAACCGAGCAAGGTGTATTTACACAGGTTGCAGCTGTGTTGGCACAGCAAATCCAACCCATCGGGCCAAACACTTTTGGTGTGCAAGGCCCACACCAGGTCATCCCCGTGCAAATGCTGCAAGCCACCTTGCGGAACAATTTGCAGCAAGCCGCCGAATTGGTCGTGCTAACCCACGCCGCCCAACATGGGCCCGGCTGGCACCCCAGCCACGCACCGGAGACCTTGCAACAGCAAACCCCACAACTGTGGCGCGCTGTAGACCCCCAATGCGAATGCCGCTGTACACCGACCCGGTGCACCTGCCAATGCCCACAAACAAAAGCCACATGGAGTTCAAAAGCGCCATGCCTGCAAGGCCAAACGCATTGTTTGACTGACGCGCGCGGACCGTCCATTTGCCAAGCCCAAGCTGGGCAGAGTTGTATTTTTTTGGGCCCTGCACACCTACACAGCTTGTGGCCAGTGTCGCGGTATTTGCCGGCAGCGGGTGCCGGGCGCGCATGCCAGCCCACCAACACTTACGCCTGCCCACTCAGCAGCAAAACTGGGCAGGCCTGCGAATGCAAACACGGTTGGCCCAGCAACATTTACCCCATGCTAAACCAGGTCCTGCTTGTTGACGATGGAAAACCAAACTGGCGGGTTTTGCTCAATCCGGAGGCAGCCCATGCCACAACACCATAACCATGGAATGGCCTTGCTGGAAGTGCTATTGGCCATGGCAATTGCAGCCCTGGTGCTGGCTTCGGTACAACGTGGCTTGGCGACTTACAAAGCCCAACGCGAACAGACCGAGCACATTGCGAGGTCTGTCCAACTTGTTAGCCATTTGGAAGGTTTTGTGCTGGCCACGGGGCGCCTGCCCTGCCCCTCAGCCCATGGCAACGGCCATGAAGACCGCAGGGCAGATGGCATTTGCAATACTTACCAAGGCTGGGTGCCCACCGCCAGCCTCGGCCTGCCAGTACAAACCCTGCCGTGGCGATTTGCAGTGGCCAGTTTGAATGACGCTGGCCCTCCAGCAGCGCACAGCCTGGTGAGCCAATACCCGCTTGCTTTGCTCAGTTTGCCGCAGCTTGGTGAGGTTATTTATGCTCCCCCCACCTCGGGCAGCAGTGTGGGGCAAGGGCCCCTGCCTGCGCTGCATCTTTGCCTTGCACATGGCACGACCCCTTTGCCGCCCGCACAGTCCCGTGGCTGCCAAGCCCTGCCCACCCACAGCGTGAGCGCAGTGGCTGTGCTCATTCCTCCCTCTGACACCGTCAACCAACACCGAAGCCATCAGTTTTTTATCAACCCCAATCTACCCCACCACAACCCAATCTGGCTCTCGTTTGAACGCTTGAGCTGGTTGTGGCTGCAAAGAGGTGGGCTTATCAGCCTCACAGGATCACAACAATGACCACTTCACGACAATACGGATTTTCTCTGCTTGAACTCGCCATCGCCCTCGCGGTGTTGGCAATTCTGGCCGGCGGCGTGCTCAAAGGGCGCGAACTGCTCAGCAGCGCCCGCGTACAAGCAACCCTCACCGATCTTGCCTCGCTTGAAACAGCATTGGCCGCCTTTCAATCGCGCTACGCCGCCCTGCCCGGCGATTTTATTGCTGCGCAAGCGGCCGGACTGCAAGGATCTGGGGGCAATGGCAACAGCCTGATTGAAGGCGAGGAGGAATGCCAAGTGTTTCAGCACCTGCAAGCTTCCGGATTTATTCAAGGCAGCTATGCCACACCCGCCCAAGCTGGCGCGGACTGCGCCCGCACTCAATTGATGCGCAATGAGTTTGGTGATGAATACCGAATCAGCCATGCGTTTTCTGGCCCGAGCAGCCCGGAAAACGCACTGGCCATTCGAATTGGGCAGGCTGTGCCCGTGGCCCAACTGGCCGAACTGGATCGCAAATTAGACGACGGCAACCCCCTGCGCGGCAGCCTGCAGGTGGATGCAGCCGAAGTGGATTTGTGTGTCAGTGGCAACGCATGGGAAGAGGCCAATGGCATGGAATGCACTGGCTACTATTTTTTGCGTTGATGCGCCACGCCGGGCCGTTGTGGGCAAACCCTCAAATACGCCGCCCCAACACAACACTCTCGGCTTGAGCCAATGCATCGGGCTGACCCTTGAGCACCAAAATATCCCCTGCCTCCAGGCGCGTGTCGGGCGAAGGGTCTCCGCCACGGATGCCACGGCGGCGAATAGCGTTCACCTCCACACGCAAATCGAGCAAGCCCAACTCGTGCAGACTTTTGCCCACACCGCTGGCGCCCGGTTCAACAAACACCGAATGTAAGCGAACCCACTGGTTTTCAGGGGTGTCGGCTTCGTCGTCCACACCGCGAAACACACCCCGGAACATTTGGTAACGCGACTCTCGAATACTGCGAATTTGCTTCACCACCCGTGACACTGGCACACCCAGTAACATCAAAGCCTGCGAGCCCAACATCAAGCTGCCCTCAAGAATTTCAGGCACAACCTCTGTGGCCCCGGCGGCGGTGAGTTTTTCAAGGTCACTTTCGTCGTAAGTGCGCACCACCACAGGCACGTTGGGTGCCAAAGCGCGCACAGCCAACAACACTTTTTCGGCGACTTTGAAGTCTGCAAAAGTAACTACCACACACGAAGCGCGCAACAACCCCGCTGCCACCAGTGTTTCGCGCTTGGCTGCATCGCCAAACACCACCGAGTCACCTGCTGCAGTGGCCTCGC
The DNA here is from genome assembly GCF_964228395.1 of Limnobacter sp. Classification (GTDB taxonomy): domain Bacteria; phylum Pseudomonadota; class Gammaproteobacteria; order Burkholderiales; family Burkholderiaceae_B; genus Limnobacter. Next base: position 12,812 of record NZ_CAXQZX010000139.1, on the reverse strand, counting down.
GAATGCGATCCGGGTCGAGGTCTAGTGCCACATAATCCAGGTCTTCGCGATCGAGCAGGCGAGCCAAGTGCTGCCCGCTACGCCCAAAACCGCAAATGAGCACATGCTTTTGGGTGGCAAGGCTTTTTTGGGCAATTTGGTGCAACTCGAGTGACTTTTGTAACCATTCTTGGCTGGAAAATCTCAGCACAATCCGGTCGGCGTGTTGAATCATGAAGGGCGCAGCCAACATCGACAACACCATGCTGGCAGAAATGGTTTGCAACCAGGCATCGGGCACCAGGCCATAGCCCGCCGAACCGGTGTTGGCCAGCAATACAAAACCAAATTCACCCGCCTGCGCCAGGTAAATGCCTGTACGCATGGCAGTGCCGCTGTTGGCACCAAACAGGCGCGCCAACACGGCGATCAAAATCCCTTTGGCCAACACTGGGAAAATGGTGAGCACAATTACCCAATACCAGTTTTGGAACACAACCTGCGGATTAAGCAACATGCCGGTGGTGACAAAAAACAGCCCGAGCAACACATCGCGAAAGGGCTTGATGTCTTCTTCCACCTGGTGCTTGTACTGGGTTTCTGCAATCAAAATACCCGCCACAAAAGCGCCAAGGGCTAGAGACAATTCAGCCAGCTCGGTCAGCCAAGCCAGGCCCAAGGTGATCAACAACACATTGAGTACGAATAGCTCTTGCGACTTGCTGCGGGCAACAAAAGTCATCCACCAGTTCATCATGCGTTGGCCAAACACCAGCATCAAGCCCAGTACCAGTGCGGCTTTGACCACAGCCAGGCTCAAAGTGACCGTCAGGTTTTCTGAACCCTGGGCCAGGGCAGGAATAATGATCAACAGCGGCACCACCGCCAGATCTTGAAACAACAAAATGCCCATCACCTGCCGCCCATGGGGCGCGTCCAGCTCTAGCCGGTCGGCCAGCAACTTGCTGACGATGGCCGTGGACGACATGGCTGCAGCGCCGGCCAGCACAAAGGCCATGCTCATGGGAATGGGCGTAAAAAACCCCACCACCCAACCCAAAGCCAATACGCCCAGCATGGTGAGCACCACTTGGGCCAAGCCCAAGCCAAACACCACCCGACGCATGGCGTGCAGTTTGGGCAGACTGAATTCCAGGCCAATCGAAAACATCAGGAAGACCACCCCGAACTCGGCCAGGTGGCGGGTTTCGGGTGCATCGGGCACCACACCCAATGAGTAAGGCCCAATCAGGGTGCCCGCAAACAAGTAGCCCAACATGGCGGGCAACTTCCAGTGGCGAAACAGCGACACCGCCAAAACGGCGACCAGCATGAGTATTAAAGAAAGCTCTAATGCGTTGGGCACGTTGAATGCTCAAGAATTGAAGTGGATTGGCACGCGCTTTGCTATACTGCCCGAAAAACCAGACTGTCCCGAGCACAGCAACTTCGAAGTCTATCAGGGTCCACCATGCCACAAACGCCGTCAAACCTGGAGAATCGTGATTTTTTGGCCATGGCCAAAGAAGCGCTCAGCATTGAAGCCCAAGCGGTTTCTGCGCTGGGCGACCGTCTGGGCGAAGCTTTTGAGCAAGCCGTGCAAGCCATACTGCACTGCTCGGGCCGGGTGATTTTAATTGGGGTGGGCAAATCGGGTTTAATCGCCAAAAAAATTGCCGCCACCTTCGCCAGCACCGGCACCCCCTCCTTTTTTGTTCATGCCACCGAGGCCTCACACGGCGACCTGGGCATGATCACTCAGGATGACGTGGTCATTGCGCTGTCCAATTCAGGCAACACCGAAGAGTTGGTGGCTGTATTGCCAGCCATCGCCCGCCGTGGCGCCAAAATTGTTGCGATGACCGGCAAGCTGGATTCTGCCTTGGCGCGCCAAGCTGACTTGGTGCTCGATTGCGGCGTAGCCAAGGAAGCCTGCCCCTTGAACCTGGCCCCCACCGCCAGTACCACCGCCGCCCTGGCTTTGGGCGACGCTTTGGCTGTGGTGGTGCTGAAAGCCCGCGGGTTTTCCGAAGAAGATTTTGCATTATCCCACCCCGGCGGCAGCTTGGGCCGCAAGTTGTTGACCCACGTGAGTGACGTGATGCGCAAAGGCGACCGCGTGCCAGTGGTGCCACCCAGCGCCTCGCTTTCTCAAGCCATCCTGGAGATCACCAAAAAAGGCTTGGGCATGACCGCCATCGCCGGGCCAGACGGCAAGCTACAGGGCGTGTTTACCGATGGCGATCTGCGCCGTTTAATTGAGCAGGGCCTGGACTTGCGGGGCTTGCTGGTATCCGAAGTGATGAATGCGGCCCCCAAAACCATCTCACCAGACAAATTGGCTGTGGAAGCCGTTCGCCTGATGGAGGTGTGTCACATCAGCCAAGTGGTGGTGACCGATGAGCATCACACCATTGTGGGTGCTCTGAATTTCCATGACCTCTTTGAAGCCAAGGTGGTGTAAGCATGACTTCAACCCCCATCAAACCCCCAGCCAAGCAAGCCGCCGCTGATTTGCAACTGATGGGCTTCGACGTAGACGGCACGCTCACAGATGGCGGTTTGTATTTTGGCGATGAAGGCGAGGTGATGAAGCGCTTCAGCGTGTTTGACGGCCAGGGGCTTCGCCTGCTGATGGACCACGGCGTGAAAGTGGTGTGGATCACTGCGCGTTCCAGCGGCATTGTTGAAAAACGCGCCAAAGACCTTGGCATTCATCAGCTGGTGCAAGGTTGCAAAACCAAGCTGCAAGCCATGGATGACATTCGCAACAGCCTGGGCTTAAGCTGGAGCCAATGCGGTTTTTTTGGTGACGACTGGCCCGACTACCCTGTACTTAAACACGTGGCACTGGCGGCCACCACGCCACAGTCGCCCGAGGCCATGTTGGCCGCCAGCAACTGGATCAACCGCCGCCCGGCTGGGCACGGGGCGGTTCGCGAACTGTGCGACTTCATTTTGGCCAACAAACCCGGCTATACCAACCCTTGGGAATTGATGTGAAACTGCTTCGAGATTTTTTCGGGGTGCTTTCCCAGTTCATCCCCCTGCTTTTAACCTTCGCGCTGGCTGGTGCGTCTTATTGGTTCGCAGTGCAATCCGAAATGAACCTTTTTCGACTCTCTGGCAAGGCCGATCCAAACAGCGCAGACAGTTACCTGCGCAACTTCACCGTACAAAGCCACAACCTGAAAGAACAAAAATACGCCATGGTGCGCAGTGAATCTGCCGAACATACCCCCGCTGGCGATCGGTGGAACATCGTCAACCCCGACCTTGAACAGTTTGAGCCCGGCGATGTGGTGCTCAAAGGGGAAGCCAAGGAAGGCATCTACCTGATGGAAGAAGATCAGGTGATTTTAAGGAACAATGTGGTGGTCAACAGCCGAAACAGCGGTTTACTCACCGTCATGAAATCTGAAGAAATTGTGGTCGACAACCCCAACAACACCGTGAGCACTGACCAAAGCGTTGAAGTAACGCGCGGTCGCCAACAATTCAGGGCCAATGCAGCCACATTGAACAACGCCACCGGAGAACTACTGGCGCAGGGTTCGATCAAATTTCGCATGGAGGCCAAACCATGATGCAATATTTCACCAAACAGGCAAGCATCTGCCTGCTGGCTGTGGCCATGCCCCTTCAGGCCCTTGCCCTGGAGTCGGACAGGCAACAGCCCACCACCATCGATGCCAATGCGATGACCTACAACGAGAAAACCAACGTCAACGTGTTCACGGGCAATGTGCTGTTAACGCGCGGCTCGCTGGTCATTCGTGGGGACAAGCTCACGCTGGTTGAGCGGCCCGATGGCACTCAATTTGCCACCGTGGAAGGCAAACCGGCACGCTTTAAACAGCAACGGGACTCAAAAACCAGTGAGGTGTTGCTCATCAATGGCGCGGGCAACACCATTGAATTTGATGGCAACAAGTCGGTGGTCACCATCACTGGCAATGCGAGTATTCAAAAAAGCAGCGATGGGCAACTCACTGAATCCATCTCTGGCAGCAAGATCACTTACGAGCAAAACACCGAGTTCCTGAACGTGGTGGGCGCGCCCAACAACCAGGGGCAAACGCGCGTGCAAGCCGTCATCAAACCCAGACCCGTAAGCCCATGAGCAACACCCCCGCACACACCCTGACCGGCCAAGGTCGCTTGCAGGCCTTAAGCCTTCGCAAGGCTTACCGAAGCAAGCGGGTGATTGAAGATGTATCGCTGCATGTGGACACCGGCGAAGTGGTTGGCCTGCTTGGCCCCAACGGCGCGGGCAAAACCACGTGCTTTTACATGATCGTGGGCCTGGTGGCAGCCGATGAAGGCTACATCTGTCTGGAAGGGCAAGACATCACGCTCAAGCCCATTCATGAACGGGCACGCTCGGGCCTGTCGTATTTGCCCCAAGAGGCGTCTGTATTTCGCAAGCTCACCGTAGAAGAAAACATTCGGGCAGTGCTTGAGATCAACCCGCCCAAAGACAAATCGGTCAACGAAGCGCTTGAAAATTTACTCACGGACCTGCAAATCACGCACATTCGAACCTCCGTGGCGGCATCGTTGTCTGGAGGTGAGCGCCGTAGGCTTGAGATCGCACGCGCCCTGGCCACCTCCCCGCGCTTTATCTTGCTGGACGAGCCATTCGCAGGCGTTGATCCCATTGCTGTGCTGGAAATTCAGCGCATTGTGGCCTTTTTAAAGACGAAGGGCATCGGCGTGTTAATCACCGACCACAATGTGCGTGAAACCTTGGGCATATGCGACCGCGCATACATCATCAGCGCTGGGCGCGTGCTGGCTTCGGGCAGCCCTGACCAAATTGTGAAAAACGACGATGTTCGCCGGGTGTACCTGGGCGAACATTTCCGAATGTAGCGCCAAGGCATCGCATGAAACAATCGCTACAGCTCAAGGTTTCGCAAAACCTCACCCTCACCCCTCAACTGCAGCAGTCGATCCGGCTACTGCAGCTGTCTACGCTGGAGCTTCAGCAAGAGATCCAGCAAGCCCTGGCCGAAAACCCAATGCTGGAAGTGGCCGATGACGACGTGGGTGACACCGAGCAAACCGTCAGCCTGGGCACGAACAGCGAAATTCAAGACGGCAGCAACAGCGACAACTACGAACCCGAACCAGACCCACGCAAAACCCGCGAACAAAGCGATACCGACGCCACCGCCGATGCGGAAGGCAGCGAGCGCGAAGACCTGGTGCAACGCGAATCCATCGATTCCATTCAAGACAACTGGGAAGGCGACTGGCGCGACAACAGCGGAGCCAACGCCGACGGCGATGAAGAAAAACCTGGCCTGCAACTGGCCGCGCCCGATAGCAGCCTGCACCAGCACCTGGTTGAGCAACTGCGCCTGACCCAGGCCAGCGAACGCGACAAAAACCTGGTGCTGTGGCTGATCGATTACCTCAACGACGACGGCTACCTTAGCGCCGACCTGGAAGACCTTTGGGAAACCCTGCAAGAGGTGCCCGACCTGGAGTTTGAAGAGCTGCAGGCTGCGCTGCGCCTTCTGCAAAGCTTTGACCCGCCCGGTGTTGGCGCCCGCAGCGCTTCAGAATGTTTGATGCTGCAACTGCGCCAACGGCCAGACGTGCGCAAACACCCTGAGCTATACGCGCACTGCAACAGCATCGCCCAAGAGCACTTGGGCCTGTTGGCGCAGCGCGATTTTACAAAGCTTAAAAAAGCCTTGGGCATTGACGACGAGTTGCTCAAACAATGCCATGACATCATTCGATCACTCGAGCCCTTCCCGGGTGCGCGCTTCCGCCGCGTGGACGACGACCATGTGGTGCCCGATGTGATTGTTAAAAAACTCAGCGGGCAGTGGCATGTTCAACTCAACCCGGATGTGATGCCAAAAATTCGCATCAACGAGATGTACGCCTCTATTTTGCGTTCGCACCGTGGCCAAAGCTCACAGCTCAGTGCCCAGTTGCAAGAGGCCCGATGGTTGTTAAAAAACGTACAACAACGATTTGACACTATTTTACGGGTGAGCCAAGCGATTGTGGAACGCCAAATTGGCTACTTCAACCATGGCGAAATCGCCATGCAGCCCTTGGTTCTGCGCGAAATCGCCGATCTTTTGGGTCTGCACGAATCCACTGTATCAAGGGTAACCACGCAAAAATATATGTTGACGCCCTACGGGTTGGTTGAGCTAAAGTCTTTCTTCGGAAGTCATGTTTCCACCGACTCGGGTGGACAGGCCTCCAGCACGGCCATCCGTGCGCTCATCAAGCAACTGATTTCTGCGGAGGACGCCAAGCAGCCGATATCTGACAGTCAAATCGCAGACCTTCTCGGTCAACAGGGAATCGTGGTCGCAAGACGCACGGTCGCGAAATACCGGGAATCGCTCAAGATCCCCCCGGTGAACATGCGCAAGTCGCTATAACTCGGTACGAGAAAGCGGCCTTCGCAGCAACAAAAGGAGAGTCCGTATGAACTTGAACATCAATGGTCATCATCTCGAAGTAACTCCAGCCATTCGCAACTACGTGATTGAAAAACTGGATCGGGTAAAAAGGCACTTTGACCACGTCATTGATGCATCGGTGACCATCTCGGTTGTCAAACTGGTTCAAAGGGCAGAAGTTACGCTACACGTTCGAGGCAAAGACATCCACGCTGAAGCCAATCACGAAAACCTGTACGCCGCCATTGATGCATTGGCCGACAAACTGGACCGTCAGGTGCTCCGTCACAAGGACAAACTGACCAACCACAACAACGTTCCGCTGAAGCATCAAGCGGTAGAACTCGATTAAACCCCTGTATTTTCAGGGAAATCTAAAAGGCGGATTTCAATCCGCCTTTTCTGTTTTTATGGCGTATAATCGGCCCCACGATTTAAGTAGCGGGTATCAGGAACAACGCGATGAACTTGATCGCAAATCTTCTTCCACCATCCAACATCATGCTGGATGCGCAAGTCACCAGCAAAAAGCGCGTGTTTGAACAAGCCGGCTTGGTGTTTGAAAACAACCAGGGCATTGCGCGCTCCAAGGTGTTCGACAGCCTTTTTGCCCGCGAGCGCCTGGGCTCCACTGGCCTTGGTCAACAGGTGGCGGTGCCGCACGGCCGCATCAAGGGGCTGCGTGAACCCATCGCCAGCTTGGTCCGCGTTCAAGACCCCATTCCCTTTGACGCCCCAGACGGTCAGCCCGTCAAGCTGCTTATGTTTTTGCTGGTGCCCGAGAGTGCAAACCAGCACCATCTGGATATACTGTCAGAATTGGCTCAAATGTTGTCCGACAAAGACTTTCGCGACAAACTGATGACCGAAACTGATCCAGGTGCCACCCACCAGCTCATCGCCAATTGGGAGCCCTACCAACCCGCGAGTTAACACGCCCGTGAAGCAATTAAAAGAACTGATCGAAGCAAACCGTGACAAACTCAAGCTCGATTGGCTCGCGGGCAAACAAGGCGGCGAACGCCAACTCGACCTCAAGTGTTTTGCATCCAGCGACCTTGTGGGGCACCTCAACACCATCCACCCAGGCCGAATTCAAGTGTTTGGCCGCCAAGAAATTGAATACTTCTCGCGCATCGACGACGAGCGCAAGCAACACCAAATTGAAAAACTGATCGAAGGCGACCCACCCGCCATCATCGTGGCCGAATCATTTGCGCCGCACCCTTTGTTGAGCAATGCCTGCGACCAAGCCAATGTGCCCTTGTTGGCCACCCCCTTGTCGGCTGCTGAAATCATTGACTTCCTTCGCGTGTACATCAACAAATGGCTGGCACCAACCACCATGATGCATGGCGTGTTCATGGACGTCTTGGGCATGGGCGTGCTGATTTGCGGCGAATCGGGTTTGGGCAAAAGCGAGCTTGGCCTTGAGTTGATCTCACGCGGTCATGGCCTTGTGGCCGATGACGTGGTCGAATTTTCCCGCGTGGCCCCCAACCTCATTGAAGGGCGCTGCCCCGAGCTCATTCGCAACCTCATGGAAGTGCGTGGTGTGGGCTTGCTGGACATCAAAGCCATTTTCGGTGAAACCGCCGTTCGCCGCAAAATGCGGCTCAAACTGATCGTTCACCTCATGCGGCGCGCCTCCATGGAACTTCAGCAGGAGCGTTTGGTCACTGAAACACAGTTCCAAGAGGTGTTGGGCCTGCCCGTGCGCAAGGTCACTCTGCCTGTTGCAGCTGGCCGCAACCTCGCTGTGTTGTTGGAGGCCGCGGTACGCAACACCATTTTGCAGATGCGCGGCATCAACACCCTGGACGAATTCATGGTTCGGCAACAAAAGGCCATGCTGGCAGAATTGGGGGGAGCAGATGATGCCCCACCCGTGGCCGAACATGACCCCGATCTGGACCACGGGCACGACTAAACCAAAGCGAGGTGCACATGAAAGTGGTGTTGGTCACCGGCCTGTCTGGCTCCGGTAAATCGGTTGCCATTCGCGCCCTGGAAGACGCAGATTTTTATTGCATCGATAACCTGCCGCCGTCCTTCATTCCACAGGTGCTTAAACGGCTGGAGGCTGACGGCATCCTGCGGGTGGCCGTGGCAGCCGATGCCCGCACAGGCCGCGACATTGTGGACGTGCCTCACATGGTGGCAGGCCTTCGCGAACACGGCACCGATGTGCGGGTATTGTTTTTGAATGCTGACGACGAAACCCTGGTCACCCGGTATTCGGAAACCCGCCGACGTCACCCCATGAGCGCTAGGCTTGGCGAGCAAGCCACCGTCCAAGAATGTGTGGCTGCCGAGCGTGAAGCGCTGGAACCCCTGCGCGCCCTGGCCAGTTGCATCGACACCACGGGCCTGCTGCCCAATGCGCTGCGCCGCTGGGTGCTGGAGACCGTTGAAAGCAAAAGTGCACGCATCACGCTGGTGTTTGAAACCTTTGGCTTTAAAAAAGGCCTGCCCACTGACGCCGATTTGGTGTTTGATGTGCGCTGCCTGACCAACCCCTACTACGACAAAAGCCTGCGTCCTCTCACCGGGCAAGACACCCCGGTGCAAGAATTTATACAAGCTGACGAACGCAGCAGCGCCCTGATTGCCGACATTGAACAGTACCTGCGCAAATGGCTGCCTGCCTACTTGAACGAACAACGCAGTTACATCACCGTGGCCATTGGCTGCACGGGCGGCCAGCACCGCTCGGTGTATGTGGCCGAAATGCTGAGCAAAGCATTCACCACTCAGCCGCTAGCCGAGGTCGAGAGTGTTTTGCTGAGGCACCGCTCCATCAGCCAATAAAACAGCTTGAGCATGCGCCAAAAGTTTATGAACCACCTTGGGCACGGGCTTGGTCTCAAGCAGCGCTAATTCAAGGCCTGCTTTCTGTAGTCCCTGCTTGAGTTCCTCAGGAACATCCAGCACCACCACTTTGAAATGCATTTTCCGGTGGGTTAATTCGTGCACCATCCAGGGCTGAGACTGCAAAGCACCCGCCTGCCTGCGCAAAGCGAGTTGTAGCGGCGTGGGCAATGCGTACGTATTCGCCCAACGGCCACACAGATCCGCCAAGCAAGCCTCGTTCACCTGCGAATCACAGGGCAACAGGGGGGGCGTCCACAAGGAATGCCACACCCCTTTTTCGGTTTGCAGTTGCAGCCCCAGTGCCCCGCCGGGCGCGCGCAGTAACACGGCAAGGTAATACAGATTCGGCCTTGGTTTTTTGGGTTTGGGGGTGGGCAACTGCCCCACCATGCCCATGCGCAGAGCCTGGCAACTTTGCATCAGCGGGCACTGCTTGCAATTCGGGTTTTTGGGGGTGCACAGTGTGGCGCCAAGGTCCATGAGGGCCTGGTTGTATTGACCCGGGGCATCGGCGGGCACATTGCTGTGCGCCTGCACCCACAAGGCTTTCTGAATCTGGCTTTGGTCTGGATGCCCCTGCACCGCATAGTAACGGCAAAACACCCGCTTCACATTGCCATCCAGAATAGGTGCCTGCACGCCATAGGCCAGCGACGCAATGGCCCCCGCTGTGGAACGACCAATGCCGGGAAGACTTTCCAGCTCGGCCACCGTGCTTGGAAATTGCCCACCGAAACGCTCCACCACCTGCTTCGCGCAGGCGTGCAAATTGCGCGCCCGTGAGTAGTAACCCAAACCCGCCCACAACTGCATCACGTCTTGCTCAGAAGCTGCTGCCAAATGATGCACCGTTGGGAATGCCGACAAAAACCGGGCGTAGTAAGCCAGCACGGTGCTGACCTGGGTTTGCTGCAACATCACCTCGCTTAGCCACACTTTGTAAGCATCGCCCGTGTGTTGCCAGGGCAAATGCTGGCGGCCATGCGCCGCCTGCCAACGCACCAGCACCTGTGCAAATGCATCACCCTGCAGAGAATAAACTGCATTCAAAGCTGGCACCCCGGACAATAAAAAGTGCTGCGCTGGTTCATCACCCGCCGCTTCACCACAGCACCACACCGATGGCACCTCTGCCCCTCGCGGCCATACACATCGCAATGCAGCTGGAAGTGCCCCAGTTCCCCATCAATGGCCTGGAAATTGCGCAAGGTCGACCCCCCTCGCTCTATGGCCTCGCCCAACACAGCCACCACAGCGGCATGCAAGGCGTGCGCCTGCAATCGGCTGATGCGCCCAGCCGCCTTGCCGGGGCGAATGCGCGAGCGAAACAAGGCCTCGCATGCATAAATATTGCCCACACCCACCACCGCTTCACCGCCCAGCAGCAAGGCCTTGATGGACACTTTTTTTCCACGGGTGGCTTCAAACAAAGCCGCAGGGGTAAACTGAGGGTCGAAGGGCTCTGGCCCCAATCGACCAAACCGTGGGTAGGTCTGCTGCCAACCAGGCAAGGCCTGGGCGTATTCGACGCTACCAAACCGCCGCGGGTCGTTGTAGCGGAGCAGCTTGTTGTCAAACTGCCATTCAATGTGATCGTGTTTTTCCCAGGCCGTCCCGTGCTCCACAATGCGCATCGAACCCGACATGCCCAAATGCACCACCAAAGCATGGGGACCAAACTCCATCACCATGTACTTCGAACGCCTGGCCACGCGCACCAACACTTGCCCTTCGCACAACAGCACAGTGTTTTGCACCGGCCAGCGTAAGCGAGGTTCGCGCACCGTGCATTTCAACAGGCGCTGCCCTTCAAAATGCTGGGCCACGCCCCGCTTGGTGATCTCAACTTCTGGCAATTCAGGCATAGTGATAACAAACTCAGGCTGCCGGGGGCATCAACCCACCTGCAAGGGTTAATGTGATAAAAATGAAATGGGATTGACCAAACACAAATTGGGTTCAACAGTATGACTTGTTTTAAATGGCTTTCGCCCAGCGTTGTGGTGCTGCTGGGCGCTATGGTAGCAGGCTGCGCAAGCACTGCCGGGCCACAGGAGACCACTGGCACAGACAGCCACAATTTGCCAGAGCTCAACCAAAAAGCCTATGAGGCCCGCGTGGCCCAACTGGTCAAGGAAGACCCACTGTTTGCCCTGCTTACTGCCGAATTGGCCAGCCAGCGTGGCGACACTTACTCGGCCACCCTGGCCTACACCGAGGCGGCCAAACAGCAGAACAACCCCGAGTTGGCCCGCCGTGCCGTGGAAATTGCGCTCACAGAAGGCCAGGCCGACATGGGCTTGAAAGCCGCCGAGGTGTGGGTCCAATTGAGCCCCGAAGACAAGCAAGCCAAACGCACGGTGATGCTGCTTCAACTGGGCACCAACCGGGTGGATGAAGCCCTGCCCGCCGTTCGCGAATACCTGGCCGCCGTGCAGCAAAGCGAAAACGCTCACCCTGGCATGGCAGCGGCTTCGCCCGAAAAAGTGGCGCTGGAATTGCTGATGCGAATTCCGGACAAGGCCAAGGCCTATCAAACAGGCATTGCCCTGTTTGGCAACAACGCGGCCGATGTAGAAAGCCAAAACCTGCTGGCGCAAATTGCCCACGCTGCCGAGCAGCATGCACAGGCTGTTGACCACATGCAAAACGTGATCAACCGCTTTCCTCAAGAGCGGTTTTATGTGCAAATGGCGCAATTCATGGAAAAGCGCGATGGCAACACCGATGCCGCCATGGCGCTGGTCGGCCAACTGGCCGATCAACATCCCAACTGGTTTTCTGCTCGCCTTTACCTGGCGCGCAACCACACCCAGCTGGAGCAATGGGAGCAAGCCCGCCAGCGCTTTGCCGAAATGATCGCCCTGCAACCGGACAACACGCCGCTTTACTCCAGCCTGGGTTTTGTGCACAGCAAATTGGGCAATTACGACGAGGCAGTCAAAAATTTCGATGTGTACTTAAAGCGCATGCCCGCCCCTGAGCGGCAAAACGAATCGCTGATTCACGCCACCCTGTCAGACTTGGCCCTCCAAAAGCAAGACTACGCCACAGCCCTGCGCTGGCTGGATTCCGCACCCTACGCCAGCAGCGACCTCGACATTCAGCTTAAAAAGTCTGCACTGTTTCAAAAACAGGGCAACCACGTGGCGGCCAGCCGGGTATTGAACCAATTCAAAGCCGGCAATGAAGACGATGCTGTGCGACTTACCCTGGCCAAGGCCCAACTGGCCGAGGCACGCAAACTGCCCCAGCAGGCGGTGGAAGCCTTGGATCAGGGCTTGAGCACCTACCCCGACCAGCCCGACCTGCTCTATGAGCGCGCCATGGTGGCCGAAAGGCAAAACGATTTGCCAGCCGTGGAGCAATACCTGCGGCGGCTGATCGCCGTGCGGCCAGACAACCCCCACGGCTACAACGCCTTGGGCTACACGCTGGCCGACAAAAACATGCGCCTGGACGAAGCCTACACACTCATTCGCAAGGCCATTGAACTGGCCCCCAACGACCCCTTCATACTGG
>NZ_CAXQZX010000138.1:0-10094 GCF_964228395.1 Limnobacter sp. | reverse complement strand
ACCCGTGACCTACCCGGTTCAGTTTGTAGTGCAGGGTCCCGATCCCCGGGTTGTTCGTGGCGTGGCAGATCGCGTTAAACAGGCTGTGGCCGGCAGCGAATACACGCGTGGAACGCACGACAACTGGAATGAAAACATCACAGTGATGAAGGTGGAAGTGGATCAGGCGCGCGCTCGAGCCCTGGGCGTGAGCAGTGAAAGCATCGCCCACGCCTCGCATGTAATTTTGTCGGGTGCTCCCATTGGTCAATATCGCGAAAACAACCGCCTGATTGACATTGTGTTTCGAAATCCGGTCGAAGAGCGCGACACGCTCGCTGAATTGTTGAATGCCAATGTACCCACCGCCAGCGGCGCGTACGTGCCCTTGTCCCAGGTGGGGCGTGTGGACATGAGCTTTGAACCCGGTGTGATCTGGCGCGAAAACGGCGATTTTGCCATCACAGTGAAGGCTGATGTGGTGTCAGGAATTCAAGGCACCACGGTGGCGTTGGCCATGGACAAAGCCTTGACCCCGCTTCGCGCGGAATTGCCATTGGGTGTGCAAATCAAGCTCGATGGGCTGGCTGCTGACTCAGGCAAAGCGCAGAAGTCAATCATGGTCAACGTGCCGCTCATGTTGTTCATTGTGCTGACTTTGTTGATGCTGCAACTCAAAAGCTTTGGTCGAACTTTGCTGGTGTATTTCACTGGGCCCCTTGGCATTATTGGCGCCGCCCTGGCATTAATCGTGAGTGGCAAACCATTTGGATTTGTGGCTCAGTTGGGGGTGATTGCGCTGTTTGGCATGATTATCCGCAACTCGGTCATTTTGGTGGACCAAATTGAGCAAGACCGCGCCGCGGGGGTGCATCCCTTTGAAGCCATTATTGAATCGACCATCCGCCGCTCTAGGCCCATCTTGCTCACGGCTGCCGCAGCCGTACTGGCCATGATCCCCTTGATGCGCTCGCAGTTTTGGGGGCCGATGGCGGTGGCCATCATGGGCGGGTTGCTGGTGGCCACTTTGCTCACCCTGTTCTTTTTACCAGCTTTGTATGCGGCGGCTTACCGGGTTAAAAAACCGGTGGCTTGACCAATTACCACTGCAGCACATGGGTGGTCCAGGCCGTGGAAAACTTTTTCCACGGCGTGAGCGCTTTTTGCTCGGAAAGCAGTCGCTTGCCATCGGCTTTGTGCACCCGCCATTCGGCCAAGCGCATTCGATACAGGGCCCTCAATGGGCGACAAAACAGGCGCTGCTCCTTTGGCATGGCTGTCCAAGCTTTTTGTGCAGCGTTTTGTATTTGTGACACCACGTCTTCAAAAAGTGCGGCAGTGTTGGCGTCGTGTTCACGGCGTTTAATCTGGCTGGCCTGCACGCCAAATTGGCTTAGCATGGTCACCGGAATGGGCTGGAATTGTTCATCCAGATATTTAGCCAAACTTAACAATTGAGCCAGTTGGCCGCTGCTGGCCCAAAACGCCAGCAGTTGCTCGGTGTTGTTGCGCAGCAAGCCCTGCTGATGCATGCGAACACCAAGCAGCTGCACCCAAGGCTGCAGCAAAGCTTGGGTGTGGGCATGCCATTGTGCAAACGTGTCGAAGCGGGCCACTTCGCAGCCTTGAACGGTGGTTTCTATGAGCATGGCCCAGTCGTCGGGCCCGAGACCGGCCACGGTGGCTGCGGACATGGCTTGAATCACGGGATGGGGATTGCTGTTGCTTTGTGCTTGCGAGAGGGCGTTGCGCCACCAGCCCAGCTTCACCTGGGTGAGGCCGGCCTCCAACTGCCGCATGCTGGCTTGCCGCAACTCATGATTGAGGGCAAAGCATCCCAGCCAAAACGCTTTTTGGGGCTCGGGTTGGAAGAGGGTGGCGTAGTGCAGGCCACTGGTGGGACCAGCAATTTTTTCTCTACAGTAGGCCAAAGGGTTTTCTAGTGACATGCCCGGCATAATACGCGCTATAATGTTCGGCTGCATGCGGATGTGGCGAAATTGGTAGACGCACCAGATTTAGGTTCTGGCGGGGTGACCCGTGAAGGTTCGAGTCCTTTCATCCGCACCAAAACTCCCCCTCAGTGGCGCACCCTGCGCGCCAAACCCGCTCCATACTTGTGTAAGATAACGGCAATTGTAGAACCATTCCTCCAACTTTGGTGGGCGTTCCGCTAACCCCTTTAACCCTGTCGGCCACAGGCCGGATTCTAGTCCAAGAGTTTGAAATGACTGAAACAACCAACACTGTCAGCCCACTTGAGAAAACAATCTCCCTGAAGCTTTCAGTAGACAAAATCAATGCGGAAGTTGAAAAGCGCCTGAAAAAAGTGGCTCGCACAGCCCGCATGCCTGGTTTCCGCCCCGGTAAGGTACCCATGAAAATGGTGGTACAAAACTATGGCCCCCAAGTGCACTCTGAAGTGCTAAACGACGAACTCGGCCGCACCTTCAACGAAGAAGTGCAAAAGCAAGACCTGCGTGTGGCCGGCACGCCAAAAATTGAAGCCGCTGACGACGCCGGCGAGGATTCATTCGCATTCAAGGCCACCTTTGAAGTGTTTCCCGAGGTGAAGTTTGGTGATTTTTCCACCCTTGAAATTGAAAAAACTGTGGTGGAAGTCAGCGACGCCGAGGTTGAAAAAACAATCGAGATTCTGCGCAAGCAGCGTGCGACGTTTGCTGAATCTGATCGTGCTTCCCAAGAAGACGACAAAGTCACGCTCGATTTCACCGGCAAAATTGATGGCGTGGCCTTCGATGGCGGCACCGCTGAAGACTTCTCTTTCGTATTGGGCAAGGGCCAAATGCTGCCCGAGTTCGAAGCCGCAGCCAAGGGCATGAAAAAGGGCGAAGAGAAAACGTTTGATCTCGCCTTTCCAGACGATTACCACGGCAAAGACGTGGCTGGCAAAACTGCCCAGTTCACCATTGTGATCAAAAAGGTGGAAGCACCTCAGTTGCCCGAAGTCAATGAAGAGTTTGCAAAAGCCATGGGCATTGCAGATGGCAGCGTTGAGAAGCTGCGTGATGACGTGCGTGTGAACCTAACGCGTGAAGTAAACAACCGCACCAAAGCGCAAACCAAAGAAGCTGTGATGAATGCCCTGTTGAAAGTGGCTGAATTTGATGTGCCCAAGGCTCTGATTGCCACCGAAACAGCCGAGCTGGCCAGCCGCGCCCGCCAGGACCTGAAGGCCCGTGGCATGCAAAACGTCGAGCAAATCCAGTTGCCTGAAGATATTTTTGCCGCGCAAGCAGAACGCCGCGTTCGCTTGGGTCTGATCGTGTCTGATCTGGTCAAGCAAAACGCCCTGCAAGCCAAGCCCGAGCAAGTGCGTGCCTTCATTGAAGAGCAAGCTCAAAGCTACGAAAACCCTGCCGAAGTAATGCAGTGGTATTTCCAGGACCGCGCGCGTTTGGCGGATGTTGAAGCGGTTATTCTGGAGGACAATGTGGTTGACTTCACATTGGGCAAATCCAAAGTAACCGAGAAAAAACTGTCTTTTGACGAACTGATGGGAAATAAGTAAATATGATTTGGGACCCTCGCGCCATGACCGGCCAATTCAATAATTCCAGTTTTACCGAGCCACAGGGCAATATGTACGTGCCCATGGTGATTGAACAAAGTGGTCGTGGCGAACGGGCCTACGATATTTACTCCCGCTTGCTGCGCGAGCGGGTTATTTTCCTGGTGGGCCCCATCAACGACCAAATGGCCAACGTGATCGTGGCCCAGCTGTTGTTCCTTGAGTCAGAGAACCCAGACAAAGACATCGCCCTGTACATCAATAGCCCTGGTGGTTCAGTGTCTGCCGGCATGGCCATTTATGACACCATGCAGTTCATCAAGCCCGATGTGTCAACATTGTGCACAGGGCTGGCTGCGTCCATGGGGGCGTTTTTGTTGTCCTCTGGCGCCAAAGGCAAGCGCTTCTCTTTGCCCAACAGCCGAATCATGATTCACCAGCCCTTGGGCGGTGTGCAAGGGCAGGCCTCCGACATTGAAATTCATGCCAAAGAAATCCTGTACCTGCGTGAAAAGCTCAACGGAATTCTGGCTGAAAACACCGGCAAGCCCATTGAGACTATTGCACGCGACACGGATCGTGATAACTTTATGGGGGCGGATGACGCCAAGAGTTACGGTTTGATTGACGATGTGCTGAAGCACCGCGTTGCGCCTACCGAGAAGAAATAACCATGCCAGTTGGCCCACTCAGCGGTGGGCCATCCCGAGGATCCAAGATGTCAGAAAAGAAAGGCTCCAGCGAAAAGCTGCTGTATTGTTCCTTCTGTGGCAAGAGCCAGCACGAAGTTAAAAAACTGATCGCCGGACCTTCCGTGTTTATCTGCGATGAGTGCATCGAGCTTTGCAACGACATTATTCGCGATGAAGCGGCTGAAGCCAACGCAAACGGCGGTGGGGACAAGCTGCCTACACCCCAGGAAATTCGCGCCATTCTTGACCAATACGTGATTGGGCAAGACAAAGCCAAACGTGTGCTTGCAGTGGCGGTGTACAACCACTACAAGCGTCTGCGCCACATGGGCGCCAAGAAAGACGACATTGAGCTGACAAAATCCAATATTTTGCTGGTTGGGCCCACAGGCTCCGGTAAAACATTGCTGGCGCAAACGTTGGCTCGTTTGTTGAACGTGCCATTCGTAATTGCAGACGCCACCACACTCACCGAGGCTGGTTATGTGGGTGAAGACGTCGAGAACATCATTCAAAAGCTGCTGCAAAACTGCAATTACGAGGTTGAAAAAGCCCAGCGTGGCATTGTCTATATCGACGAAATTGACAAAATTTCACGCAAATCAGATAACCCTTCAATCACCCGCGATGTGTCGGGTGAGGGTGTGCAGCAGGCCCTGCTGAAGTTGATCGAAGGCACTGTGGCCTCTGTGCCGCCGCAGGGAGGGCGCAAGCACCCCAACCAGGATTTTGTGCAAATCGACACCACCAACGTGCTGTTCATCGTAGGTGGTGCTTTTGAGGGCCTGGACAAAATTATCCGCAACCGTTCTGAGCGCTCAGGCATTGGCTTTGGTGCTGAAGTTAAAAGCAAGAACGATGAGAACGTGGGTACCCTGCTGGCTGAAGTGGAGCCCGAGGATCTGATTAAATTCGGCATCATTCCCGAATTGGTGGGGCGCTTGCCTGTCATCGCCACACTGGATGAACTCGATGAGCCTGCGCTGATCGAAATTTTGACCAAGCCCAAAAACGCCATGGTCAAGCAGTTCGAAAAACTTCTTGAAATGGATGGTGCTGAGCTCGAAGTTCGTCCCTCTGCCTTGAGTGCGATTGCCAAGAAAGCAATACAACGTAAAACTGGTGCGCGCGGTTTGCGTACCATTCTTGAGCAGGCTTTGTTGGAGATCATGTACGAACTTCCCAGCGATCCCAATGTTAAAAAAGTGGTGATTGATGAATCCACCATCACCGGGGAAGGCCAGCCTTTGCTGATATACGAAGACCAGCCCAAGGTGGCCAGCAGCAAAGACAAATCCTGATTGCAAACGAGTGTGTCGGCCACTGCCTAAGCCGCTCGCAAAATGGTAAAAAAAGCCCAACTCCTCGGTTGGGCTTTTTCTTTTCGGTGGTATTGTTTAAGTCGTGAGTGTTCACACAAGGCTTGAATAAGCGCGTTTCAGCCCCATAGTTGGGGTATGCATTCAATAGGTGATTAATATGTCAGCAAACAACGTGCTTCCGGAACAACCCATCGACCTGTCGCTTTTGCCATTGCGTGATGTGGTGGTGTTCCCGCACATGGTTATTCCGTTGTTCGTGGGGCGTCCCAAGTCCATTAAAGCGCTTGAAATTGCAATGGAAACCGGCAAAAGCATTTTGCTGGTGGCCCAAAAGTCTGCCACCAAGGATGAACCCAGCGAAAAAGACATCTACAACATTGGCTGCGTGGCCAATGTGTTGCAAATGCTTAAGCTGCCAGATGGCACAGTAAAAGTGTTGGTAGAAGGCGTTCAGCGTGCGCGCCTGTTGAAAGTGAGCGACGAAGGCACACACTTTGCGGCGCAGGCCATGCCCTTGCTGCCCGACCCGTCACAAAGCCCAGAAACCGAGGCCATGAAGCGTGCGGTGATGGCGCAGTTTGATTCTTACGTCAAGCTGAACAAAAAAATTCCTCCAGAAATTTTGACCTCGCTGGCCAGCATCGAAGATGTGGGTCGACTGGCGGACACCATTGTCAGCCACTTGCCCTTGAAGCTGGAGCAAAAACAATCCATTCTGGAAACCTTCAGCATTGCTCAGCGCCTAGAGGCTTTGCTCTCCCAACTGGAAACTGAAATTGACATTCTTCAGGTGGAAAAGCGCATCCGCGGTCGTGTGAAGCGCCAAATGGAAAAGAGCCAGCGAGAGTATTACCTCAACGAGCAGGTGAAAGCCATTCAAAAAGAGCTGGGCGAGGGTGAAGATGGCGCAGACATGGAAGAACTTGAGCGACGTATCAAGTCTGCCAAAATGCCCAAGGAGGCCCTGAAAAAGGCCGAGGCTGAGCTGAAAAAGCTCAAGCTGATGTCACCCATGTCGGCAGAAGCCACGGTGATTCGCAACTACATCGACGTGCTGGTTGGCTTGCCCTGGAAGAAGAAAACCAAAATTAATAACGACCTTGGCAATGCAGAGCGCGTACTGGATGAAGACCACTACGGCCTTGAAAAAGTTAAAGAACGCATTGTGGAATACCTCGCTGTGCAGCAGCGTGTCGATAAGCTGAAGGCGCCCATTCTGTGCCTGGTGGGGCCCCCTGGCGTAGGTAAAACCTCGCTTGGTCAATCTGTGGCCAAAGCCACCAACCGGAAGTTTGTTCGCATGGCTTTGGGTGGTGTTCGCGACGAGGCTGAAATTCGTGGTCATCGTAAAACCTACATTGGGTCGATGCCCGGCAAGGTGCTGAACAGCATTACCAAAGTGGGTGTTCGTAACCCACTGTTCCTGCTTGATGAAATCGACAAAATGGGCATGGATTTCCGCGGGGATCCTGCTTCGGCTTTGCTGGAGGTATTGGACCCAGAGCAAAACAGCACCTTTGTAGATCATTACGTTGAAGTGGAGTACGACCTCAGTGATGTGATGTTTGTGGCCACGGCCAACTCGCTGAACATTCCCCATGCATTGCTCGACCGCATGGAAGTGATTCGTCTGAGCGGATACACCGAAGACGAAAAAGTGAACATCACGCAAAAATACCTCTTGCCCAAGCAGCTTAAAAACAATGGTGTGAAGGAAGAAGAACTGAGCGTTTCCGAAGCGGCCATTCGCGACATTATTCGCTACTACACCCGCGAGGCTGGCGTTCGCGGGCTGGAGAGTGAAATGTCCAAGATTTGCCGCAAGGTGGTGCGCCAAATGGTGCTGGGCAAAGACGCCAAGAAAGTCACGGTCACGCCCAAAAACCTCGATAAGTTTTTGGGTGTGCGTCGATTCAGCTACGGGCTGGCCGAAAAAGAAAACCAGGTGGGTCAGGTCACGGGTCTGGCCTGGACTGAGGTGGGTGGCGATTTGTTGACCATCGAGACTGTGGCCATGCCAGGCAAGGGGAACATTATTCGCACTGGATCGCTCGGTGATGTGATGAAAGAGTCCGTTGAGGCTGCACGTACAGTTGTCCGTGCGCGCGCCAAGCGGCTGGGCATTAAAAACGACACCTTCGAGAAGCAAGACATTCACGTGCACGTGCCCGAGGGGGCAACGCCAAAGGACGGTCCGTCCGCTGGCATCGCCATGACCACGGCGCTGGTGTCCACACTGACTGGTATCCCGGTGAAATCCACCGTGGCCATGACTGGTGAAATCACGTTGCGCGGCGAAGTGCTGGCCATTGGCGGCTTGAAAGAAAAGCTGTTGGCTGCTCACCGCGGCGGCATCAAAACCGTGTTGATACCCGAAGAGAACGTGAAGGATTTGGCTGAAATTCCAAGCAATGTGAAAAACAGCTTGGAGATTATTCCTGTGAAATGGATCGACCAAGTGCTACAAAATGCCTTGGAAGCCCAGCCAGAGCCGCTGCCAGACGAGCCAGAGGTGCTGGCCAGCAAACCTGAGGACAGCACTGCGAACCCAAGCCTAAAGCACTGAATTGTCACGGCATTTTACATAGGCCCCAAGCCATGCGGCTTGGGGCTTTTTTCTTGTGCATCGCGGAAAGCCGCGCCAGGCCTGAAAAATAAGGGTATGCACCCCGCAAAATGTGTTGACATCAGGGTTTGCGGCGTGTCTAAATTAGGCACTGGAAGCAACGTGGTGCCTGTGTGATCGGGCACTTTTTATTTGTCACCTTGAGGGGGCTTTTTACATGAATAAAACTGAATTGATCGACCACATCGCTGACTCAGCAGAAATTTCCAAGGCGGCTGCCGGCCGTGCACTGGACGCCATGATCGCTGCTGTGAAGACCACCCTGAAAAAGGGCGGCACAGTGACTCTGGTTGGTTTTGGTACCTTCGCTGTTGGTAAGCGCGCTGCACGCAGCGGCCGCAACCCACGCACTGGTGCAACCATCAAGATCAAGGCGGCCAAGGTGCCCAAGTTCCGCCCAGGTAAAGCCCTGAAAGACGCTGTGAATTAATTTTAAAAATTTCGCAGACAGGTATTGCAAGACGAATTAATCTCTGTATATAATTGCGGTCTTGGCTGATTCGCAAAGCGACAGTTACAAAACAAGAAAAACAAGCCAGCGAGTAACATCAAAAGCAAGTTGATCTGAGTAGCGTGACAGTCGGGTGCTTAGCTCAGTTGGTAGAGCGGAGCCCTTACAAGGCTTAGGTCGGGAGTTCGAGCCTCTCAGCACCCACCAAATTTGCATCAGCAACCAACTTCAGGAGTGGTAGTTCAGTTGGTCAGAATACCGGCCTGTCACGCCGGGGGTCGCGGGTTCGAGCCCCGTCCACTCCGCCAAAAAAAAAAAGGGAACCTTCGGGTTCCCTTTTTTCTTTTCACGATCTTCCGCTAGCACAACCGCCACTCGGTAATCAGCGCAAACGCTTGGGGTATGATTATGCGTTGTCGTTCACCCCAACTATTCAATTTCACATGTTTGATTTCATTCGCAATAACCAGAAAATAATGCAGTTCGTGCTGTTGCTGTTCATCGCGCCGGCATTCGCTTTGTTTGGTCTGGAGGGCTACAACCAGGTAAGTCAAGATGCCAATGCGCTGGCCAAGGTGGGCGACTACACCATCACGCAAGAAGAGTTTGACCAGGTCAAGCGTCAGCGCATTGAAGAGGCTCGCACTCAATCTGGCCCAAACTTCGACCCCAAGGTGTTTGACTCGCCTGAGATCAATCGCCAATTGCTTGACTCGATGGTGTTGCAATACCTGGTTCAGCAGTCGGTGCAGAAGCAGTACCTCACGGCCAGTGATGCAGCTCTGCAAGAAGAAATCAAAAACACGTCTTTGTTTCAGGTGGATGGGAAATTCAATCTTGAAGCCTACAAACGCGAATTGGCCGCACGTGGTTTAACACCCCCACAGTACGAAGCGAATGTGCGTTTTGCCTTGGCCAGAAACCAGGTGCTTGATCCTTTGTTGCGTGCATCTTTTTTTCCGGCCAGCATTGAAAAGCAACTGGACGATGTTCAGTTGGCCGGGCGTGTGGTACGCACCAAAACCATTGACCTTGCCCCCTACCTGGCGCAGGTCAGTGTTACTGAAGAGCAGATGAAAGCCTTCTACGACAATAACCAGCAGCAGTTTATGTTGCCACAGCGTGCACACGTGGAATATTTGGTGTTATCGGCTGATGACATTAAGGCAAAAATTTCAGTCAGCGATGAAGACGTTCAAAAATATTACGAGCAGAATAAGGCCCGTTTTTCGACACCTGAAGAGCGCCGTGCGAGGCACATCCTCTTGCCCATCACGGCTGAAGGCAAGTCGGAATCTGATTTGAAGGCTGAGGCAGAAAAAGTGTTGGCTGAGGTGAAGGCCAACCCCGCTCAGTTTGCTGAGCTTGCGAAAAAGTATTCAACCGATCCAGGCTCTGCAAGCCAGGGTGGCGACCTCGGTTTTTTTGGCAAAGGTGCGATGGTTCCCGAGTTTGAGCAGGCCGTGTTTTCTCAAGAAAAAGGACAGCTCAG
>NZ_CAXQZX010000137.1:0-3328 GCF_964228395.1 Limnobacter sp. | reverse complement strand
CTCTTTCCCTACACGACGCTCTTCCGATCTCCATAGATCCGCGTGCCTATCAAAGGCCGCAAATTCAGGGGTATGGCACTTTCGTGCTCAATGGTCAAATACGAAATGCATAGACGCGCATCCACTTGGTAAGGCTTCACTATGGCGCCGGTGGGGCAGGCATCCATACACCGGGAGCATGCCCCACAGTGCTCACCTTCAAAAGTCCCGCTCAAAGGCAAAGGCATATTGGTGAACAATTCACCCAAAAAAAACAGCGATCCTTCCTTGGGATGAATCAACAAGGTGTGCTTGCCACGCCACCCCAGGCCCGCTTTTCGACCAATCTCCGTTTCTGGCGTGGGTGCGCTGTCGCAGGTCACCCTAAAACCATATTGGCCTTCTTGCATCAATTGGGCGTTCACCAAGTCGGCCACCTTCTTCAAACGTTGTCGAATGACCTTGTGATAATCTCTGCCACGCGCATACAGACTGATGTAGGGGGCCTTGGCCTCCTCGATGTGGGTCATGGTGGTGCTACAAAAAGCACTGCCATCGCCCTGAAGTTGTCGCGAGCTTACATAGGGAACGCGCACCGATACAATTCGGATTGCGCCTGGGTGCAACAAATCCGGTTTAAGGCGGTCCATGCCATACTTGGCCATGTACGCCATTTCACCATGCATCCCGGCATTTAGCCAAGCTTGCAGGTGAGGCTCGCAGGCTTGTAGTTCGGTGTCGCTCACGCCGATGCAATCCAGGCCCTGGCTTTGGGCAGCCCGTTTCAAAATTGCCCAGTTTTTTTGTTCCAACCCCGCTGTTTGCATGACCACACTTGCCATCGATTTGCCAGATGAAAACGCCACCCACAGTGTAGGCCAAAAGTTGGCCCAACTTGTGGAATCCTCCCCCAAGCCGCTTGCCATCTACCTTTCCGGCCCATTGGGCGCTGGTAAAACCAGCCTTGTTCGGGCATTTTTGAGAGGGCTTGGGGTGTCCGGGCACATCAAAAGCCCAAGCTACGCGTTGGTAGAACCTTACAATTTATTGAAATTTTCCGTCTATCATTTTGATTTTTATCGCTTCTTCGATCAGAATGAATGGGCAGACTCTGGATTTCGGGAGTATTTTGAGCAAAAGCAAAGCGTGTGTCTGGTGGAATGGCCAGAAAAAGCAGGCGCGCTTTTGCCCTTGGCAGATGTGCATGCAAGCCTCTCCTACCACGAAGTTTCAGGTCGGCGTGTTGAGTTAAAGGCCCAAACCCCCACGGGCCACTGGCTTTTGCAACAACTGGAAAACAAGTAAGCCTATGAATTCACGTCGTGATGTCTTGAAAACCGCTGGTGCGGGGCTTCTGCTCAAGCTGGTGCCTTTGTCGGCGCTGGCCATCGAGCGCGTGCGTTTTGTGGATGTCCGTTTGTGGCCCGCCGAGGAATACACCCGGGTCACCCTGGAGCATGCCGGCCCCATACAGTACAAACACTTCCTGATTGAAAACCCGTGGCGGATGGTGATCGACCTGTTGGATATGCGTCTGGATTCCACGCTAAAAGACCTGACCGAGCGCCTAAAGGCTGATGATCCCTATGTGCAGCAAATCCGAGTGGCCCAATTTGATGCCTCCACTGTGCGCATTGTGTTCGACTTGAAGACCGAGGTCCGTCCCGAGGTGTTTAGCATCGACCCAGTGGCCGAGTACAAAAACCGCTTCGTGGTTGATTTTTACCCAAAAAAACCGGCTGACCCGCTGTTGGCCCTGCTAGAAGACAAGCCCCATGCCACCGCGGCAACTCGCGAAGATGAAATCGCGCGGGCCATGCGCATGGCAGAGGGCGAAGCGCCTTCGGTCAAAGGCCCGGCTCAGCCGTCCTCAGGCACCAACAAAGCACCCGCCAATGCGCAAGCCAACGCCCCTGAGGCCCCGGCCTTGCAAATGAAGCAACGCATCATCACCGTGGCCATTGACCCAGGCCACGGTGGCGAAGACCCCGGTGCCATTGGCCGAGCTGGCACCTACGAAAAAAATGTGGTGTTGGCCATCAGCAAGCAGCTCAAAGCTGAAATTGATGCCATGCCTGGCATGCGCGCCATGCTCACACGCAATGGCGACTTTTTTGTACCCCTTAATACGCGCGTTCAAAAGGCCCGCAGCGTGAATGCCGATTTGTTCGTGTCGGTGCATGCAGACGCATTTATCAAACCCACAGCCAGTGGCTCCTCGGTGTTTGTGTTGTCAGAACGCGGAGCCACCAGCACCGCTGCTAAATGGCTGGCCAACAAGGAAAACGCCTCCGACCTGATTGGCGGGGTCAACATTCGCAGCACCGACAGTCAATTGGCCCGGGTGTTGCTCGATTTGTCCACCACCGCTCAAATCAACGACAGTTTGAAGCTTGGTGATGCCGTGTTGGGCAAAATTGGCAAAATCAACAAATTGCACAAACCCCGGGTGGAGCAGGCTGGCTTCGCGGTGCTTAAAGCGCCAGACATTCCCTCCATCCTGGTTGAAACCGCCTTCATCAGCAATCCCGACGAAGAACGCAAGCTGAACGACCCCTCGCACCAGCGGCAAATAGCCCAGGCCATTGCACAGGGCATCGCCAATTATTTCGCCAAAAACCCGCCTGTGGCACGCGCGCGAATCACCTAACCCCCGCGAGCAGTGGCGGCGGTACTTTCACAGGCCGCCGCCCTTTATAATGGGGCCATGAACCAACGCGCCATTGCTCTATTGCCCGATGTCCTCATCAGCCAGATTGCTGCTGGCGAAGTGGTCGACCGACCGGCCTCCGTGGTCAAAGAATTGCTCGAAAACGCCTTGGATGCGGGCAGCACCGAAATTACTGTGCGAATTGATGGTGGTGGCATTCAACGCATTTGCGTGCAAGACAACGGCAGAGGTATTCCCAAAGACGAACTTCCTTTGGCCGTCACTCGACACGCCACTTCTAAAATCCAGTCACTTGATGACCTTGAAAACGTGGCCAGCCTAGGGTTCCGCGGCGAGGCCCTTGCATCCATTGCTTCAGTGAGCCAGTTCATGCTCAGCAGTTTTCCGCAAAGCCAGAGCAATGCGTTTTGTATTCACAACCACAGTGGCGGCTGGGCGGTTGAGCCTTCCCCGGCCAGCCTGGGCACAACGGTGGATGTTCAATCCCTGTATTTCAGCACCCCAGCACGGCGCAAATTTTTAAAAACCGAGCAAACCGAGTTTTACCAGTGCCTCGACGTGGTCAAGCGCATGGCTCTAGCCAACCCCACGGTCAGCTGGATGGTGTACCGTGATGGCAAAATGCACACCCGACTTGCCCCCAGCGCGTGGAGCCAGCGGGTATTTGGTGTGCTGGAG
>NZ_CAXQZX010000136.1:0-12211 GCF_964228395.1 Limnobacter sp. | reverse complement strand
GCTTGCTACGCTCGGGTTATGATGCAACGCATGCCAAACCAGCTTCAAGCACCTCATGAAACTTGCTCTTAAACGCCTCAGTTTTTCCCGCAACACGCTCGTGGTGCCTGCCTGGCTCCCTCGCGTGCTCGCATGGTTGCTCTGGGCCTGTGCCGTAGCGCTCATGGTTTGGGTGGGGGTTAGGTTGTTTGCTCCAGCGCCAACGCTGGCGCCGGCCATGCCTTCCCAGGCATCGGTCAGTTTTCAAATTGACCAGTCTCCCGAGGCGCGGCTCATGGGGGTAGAGACTGCTGGCGGCCTTACCCCACCAGCGGTCAACCTCATGGGCGTGTTTGCCAACGGGGAGGGGCAGGGCGCCGCCGTGATGTCCATTGATGGACAACCTGCGCAATCCAAACGCGTGGGCGACGACGTGGCCAATGGCTGGGTACTCGAAGAAGTGGGTCCCACCTTTGCTGTGCTGCGCCGCAGTGGTCAGCGCCACCAAGTCGATCTGCCCCGACTACAGGCCGACCCCAACCTGCTTAAGCGCGTACCGGGCTAAGCGCTACCATTGCGGTCATCGGCCCGCAGGCTGCTGGGGCCCAAGGCCAATCAGCGTTTGGGTCAGGCTTTTGCCATCGGCGTCTTGAATCTGAATTTTTACAGGCTTCCAATCCAGATCCTGGGCGTACCAAATGCGCACCACCTCGTCCTGAGCGTCCTCTGGTGTGGACTCAAACTGCCAGGTGTTGATGGTGCGCTCGCCTTCGCCAAGGTTCAAAACCACTGTTTCGTGGGCCTTTAGGGTCCATGTCTCAGTGCTCAGTCGCCCGGTGCTCATCACACGCATGGGCAGTGCCTGGCCAAGGTCAATTTTGCTGTTGCATTGCAAGCGGGCCGATAACTGGTAAATCATGCTTAAGCGGTCTTGCAAACCCGCTTCCATGGGCGCGCTGCTACTGTTTTTACGAAACAGCACCTGCTTGTTGCCCAGGTCGATGGTGGTCTCAGCCACAGGCTTTTTTCCTCGTTGCTCGGCATAGTACAAGGGTGAAAAGCCCAGTTGCCCGTCAATCAACCCCTCGCTTTTTTGAGTCAATTGGCCCGAATACACCAGCGCCAACAAACCTTGTGCCTGTGACACGGATTCCAGCTTGTAATGCCGGCCCGCCACTCTGAGCTTGTGGTGGCTGGTGGCCAATTGGCCTGGAATTTGGCTGTGAGTCAACGCATAACGCAAATCCAGGTCGGCGATATTGCGCCCCATGCTCTTGCATTGCCAGCCATTGGCATGTGCAACGGTCGCCGCCGGCAAAAGGGCGGCCCACATGCATGCTGCAAACGCAGCCTTCAATATCATCTTCATCGATCCACAATGCCTTCCAAATAACCTTCGTCCGAATTGTAAATGCTCAAGCACTCCCGCCTGGGCGGGCGGTCCGCTGGCGCAGCCGACACATGCACCCAGCGCCCAAATTCAAGAATCAACTGGTCAAAGCCGCAGGGGCTGGCCGCAATGGCCATGGCCAGCGCGGCCGGCGTGCCCAAGGTGGGGCACACCACATCAGCGGCAAGCCCTTGGCAATGTTGAGAGTGGGGTACACCCCCCACCCGTTCATTCAATGCCTGCGAGCGAAAGCCGCTGTTCACCTTCAACGCACCAGGGGGCAATTGGAGGTACGCCTGTATGCTACCCAACAGGCAAGACAACCTCACCAAGTTGTCCAGCAGTGCGGGAGGGCAGGAGTTGTCCATGCCGCATCGCACTGCCGTGTCGGAATGGCACAGGGTCTTCTGGCAAAATTCAGGGTGAAACATCAACTCTGGGTGCATGGCAGTGCAAATTCAATGGTTAAGAAGGCCCACGGCTGGCCTGGGGCAGCGGGTGTATCTGCTCGACCTGGACAACACACTTCACATGGCAGGCCACCACATTTTGCCCGAGATCAATCGGCAAATGACGCAATACCTGGCCCACCACCTCAACATGCCCGAGGCGCAGGCCAGCAGTCTTCGCACCCATTATTGGCTGAAGTATGGCGCAACCCTGTTGGGCATGATGCGCCACCACGGCACCGATCCACATCATTTTTTGGCCAACACTCATCGCTTTGAAAGGCTGGGCGGCCTAAGCACCCGCCACGGCAGCGTGCCAGCACGCCTGGCCCGCTTGCCTGGTTTGCGGGTGTTGCTCACCAATGCGCCACGCGCCTATGCGCTCGAAGTGTGCAAGGCCCACGGCCTCTACAGGCACTTGCATGCCGTGGTGGCCATTGAAGACATGGTCATTCACCGGCAGTGGCGACCCAAGCCTGCCAATATTTTGTGGCCGCATCTCAAAAAGGCTTTGCGTCGCCGTTTGCTCACTTTGGTGGACGACACACATGGCCACCTTCGGCAGGCAGCGCTGCACGGTTACCAAACCACCTGGATCACGCCCCCGGGCATTCGATTTGCCTCGCGCAGCCTGCGCGGCCCAGTGCGCCATCGCATTCGTCACTTTGATCACATTCGGGCACTGGCTTAGTGGCCGTGGCCACACACCGGGCAGGCGGGGTCTTTGCGAATTTTCATTCGAGTGAATTCGCAGCTTCTTGAATCGTAAATTTGCAGGGTGCTGTACATGGGTTGGCCAAAGCCCGCCAAAATTTTGAGGGCTTCGCTGGCCTGCAGGGTCCCAATCACACCAGTAAGGGGGGCAAACACACCCATGGTGGCGCAGCGCACCTCGCTCACATCATCGCCCTCGGGGAACAGGCAGTGGTAACACGGTGCGTTTGGGTTATTGAGCTCAAACACAGCCAATTGGCCGTCCAGACGAATGGCAGCACCCGACACCAGCGGTTTGCCGTGCTTCACGCAGGCACGGTTTACAGCGTGGCGGGTTTTAAAGTTGTCGCAGCAATCAAGTACCACATCGGCCAGGGCCACCTGCTCTTCAAGGGCTTCGCCCTCGAGGCGCTGGGGCAGAGCGATCACTTGGCAGCACGGGTTAAGTTGTTCCAGTTGGGCTTGGGCAGAAAGCACTTTCGCTTGGCCCACGCGCTCGGTGGTGTGCAGCACCTGGCGTTGAAGGTTGGTGAGGTCGACGGTGTCATCGTCTGCAATAACCAGCGTGCCCACCCCGGCGCCGGCCAGGTACAAGGCACTGGGGCAGCCCAAACCGCCAGCTCCCACCACCAGCACCCGTGAATTGGCCAGTTTGCTTTGGCCCTCGATGCCAATTTCATCGAGCAAAATATGACGGGAGTAGCGCAGCAACTCCTCGTCATTCAGGTCACGCAAAGCCATGGGTTTATTTCTTGGCTTTGGCGGTTTGCTCGGTGTTTCGAGTTTGCTTCACAGGCTTGCCCTTCAGGTAATTCAGGGCCTGCTGTAGCTGGTAATCGTCTTTCTCGCCAAACACAATCGGCTTTAGATCGGCATTGGCGTTGGTTTCACGCTTTTCGCTGGGCGTTTCTTTTTCGCCTTTGTCATTGCTCAGGTGGCGGGTCAGGTCGGCTTCGCGCACGCGCTCAACAATGTCGCCGCTGGGGGTCTCGGTGACCACAAAATCGGGCTCAATGCCTTTGGCTTGAATGCTGCGTCCGCTGGGGGTGTAGTAGCGGGCCGTGGTCAGCTTGATGGCTGTGTTGTTGTTCAGTGGCAAAATGGTTTGAACCGAGCCTTTGCCAAAGGTTTGAGTGCCCAGCACTTTGGCACGGCCATGGTCCTGCAAAGCACCTGCCACAATTTCAGAGGCCGAGGCCGAGCCGCCGTTGACCACAACGATCATGGGCACGGTTTTGGCAATGGGGTGCAGGTCTTTCAGGTAATCGCGTTCGCGGCCGCGCAGGTAATCTTCTGGGCCAGCCACCAACTTGCGTTGCGAGTCTTCCGTGCGTCCATCGGTGGACACCACCAAGGTGTTTTGCGGCAAAAACGCTGCGCTTACGCCAACAGCAGCATTGAGCAAACCACCCGGGTCATTGCGCAGGTCAAGCACCAAGCCTTTCAAGGGCTTTTCGCCATGCAGCTTGTTGATGGCTTTCACCAGGTACTCGCCAGTGTGCTCCTGGAATTGGGTGATGCGCACGTAGCCGATGTTGTCTTCCAGCATTTTGGATTTCACGCTTTGAACGCGAATCACATCACGCACAATCTTCACCACAATCGGCTTGTCTGCATTTTTGCGAAGCAGCGTGAGCTCAATCGAGGTTTTCGGTTTGCCGCGCATCAGGTTAACCGCATCAGACAAGCTCATGCCTTTGGTCGGCTTGTCGTCGATTTTCACAATCAAGTCACCAGCCATCACACCCGCTTTGGCGGCGGGGGTGTCTTCAATGGGGGCGATCACTTTGACGAAACCGTCTTCGGTGCCCACTTCAATGCCCAAACCGCCGAACTCGCCCTGGGTGCCCACGCGCAATTCTTTGAAGGCCTCTGCATCAAGGTAACTGGAATGCGGGTCAAGGTTGCTCACCATGCCGCTGATGGCGCCGTTGAACAGCTTGTCATCGCCCACCGGCTCGACGTAAAAATTCTTGATGGCACCAAACACCTCGGTGAACTGGCGCAGTTCGGTCAAAGGCAGGGCCTCCGGCTGCTGCCGCTGGGCCACCGCGCTAATACCAACGCTTACCAACACGCCAGCAACCACACCGACGGATACCAAACTGATTTGTCGTAACTTCTGACGCATATTTCCTACCGACCTTTGGTCCACGAAATTGGATCGAAGGGTTGCCCCTGATGCCTGAGTTCAAAGTATAGCCCAGTCTCTAGATTACCACTGCTGTTGCCGGTTTCCGCAATGGTATCCCCCGGTTTGACCGAGTCCCCTGCCGCTTTGAGCAACTTGCTGTTGTTCCCATACACACTTAAAAACTGATCGCCATGGTCGATGATCACAATTTCACCAAACCCACGCAGCCATTCCGAAAACACCACCCGGCCGGCGCCCACCGCCCGCACCGCTTGGCCTGCCTCGGTGGCAATAAAAATGCCCTTCCAGGAAGGGCCTTGGCCATCTTTGGCGCGGGTTTTGCCAAATTGGCCAGCCACGGTGCCCTGCACCGGCAGCACCAGCTGACTCTTTAATTTGGCAAAGTCGCCCGTGTTGGGCATGGGTGGCGGTGGCGTGTATTCCCGGGCGGGCGGTTTGCTGCTGCCAGGCTTGCTGGGGGCCTGCTTGGCCGCAGCAGCGGCCTGAGCCTGTTTGCGCCGGGCTTCTTCAATGGCTCGGGTGAGCTGGTTGATCACGCCGGTCAGGCGGGTTTCGTCCCGCTCAAGGCGTTTGCGTTCCAGTTCCTGGTCTTTTAGTTTGGAATTTAAATCTTCAATCAATTGGTTGCGCTCTTCGCGCTGGGCCACCAACTCGCGGCGGCTTTGGGTCTGCCGCTCAATGGTGCTTTCAAGCCGGCCCTGCTTTTTTTCAAGGCCCAGCCGAATCGCTTCCAATTCGCGGGCCTGGGCCGCCTGGCGCTCGGCCAGGTCACGCTCAGCCGCCGAAATCCGTTCAAACCAATAGCTCTCGCGGGCGGCTTCACTGGTCGATTTGCCTGCAAGCCACGCCTGTGTGGGGTTGATTTCTACCCGGCGATACTGGTTGCGAAGCACCTGGGCCATGCGCTGCTGGGTTTTTTCCAGGTCTTTTTGAAGGGCAGCCTCTTCGGCACTCAGTTTGTCGATCTCAGACTCAAGCGCAGCGCGGTCTTTGTCGAGCAACTGCAGGCGAGTTTCAGTTTGTTCCAGGCGTTTTTCCAGGGTGGTCAGCGCTTTGGCAGCCTGCTTTTTTTCAGCGCTGGTGCTATTGATGGCTTTTTTTAGCGCCTCCAGCTTGCGTCGCACCTCCTCGCGCTCCTGTTGCACCCCTGCGGGGTCTCGCACCTTGTTGCTTTGGGCATGGCCAAGGGGTGACCACGCACCCACAGCCGCGCACAGGGCGGCCAGGGGCAACAAGCGGATAGTCGATGCGAGAGTTTTCAACAGGGGCACGTGGGGGGGTTACTTCGCCTTGCCTTGGTTGGCCACAGCCGCCATGGCGGCCTCAATTTCAGCTTGGTCGCCCAAGTAGTAATTGCGGATGGGCTTGAGGTTTTCGTCGAGTTCGTAGACCAGCGGGCGCGCGGTGGGAATATTCACCTTGAGGATGTCTTCCTCGGACAGGTTGTCCAGGTACTTGATCAGGGCGCGCAGGCTGTTGCCGTGGGCCGCGATCAGCACCTTTTTGCCAGCCTTGATGGCTGGAGCAATGCCGTCTTTCCACAGTGGAATCACGCGGTCCACCGTGTCTTTCAGGCATTCGGTCAGTGGAATTTCTTCCGGCTTTAGCTTGGCGTAGCGAGGGTCTTTGCCCGCAAAGCGGGGGTCGTCCACGGTCATGGGGTTGGGCGCGATGGCGTACGCGCGGCGCCAAATCAGCACCTGCTCCTCGCCAAACTTGGCCGCGGTTTCAGATTTGTTCAGGCCCTGCAGGTCACCGTAGTGGCGCTCGTTCAAGCGCCAGGCGTGCACCACGGGCAGCCACATTTGGTCCATCTCGTCCAGTGCAATCCACAGGGTGCGAATAGCGCGCTTCAACACTGAGGTGTAGGCCACATCAAAGGCAAAACCCTCGCTTTTTAGCAGGGCGCCTGCCTTGCGGGCTTCTTCACGGCCTTTGTCGGTCAGGTCCACATCGGCCCAGCCGGTGAAGCGGTTTTCCAGGTTCCACTGGCTCTCGCCGTGGCGCATCAACACGAGTTTGTACATAGGGTGGCCTTTCTGGTGAAGTCTAAATCAGGCAAACCTCCATTTTAGCCTTGATTCATGGGGATATAATGGAAAACCTATTCAGACCCAATCACCGCAGGACCCATGACACAGGAATTTTTGCTTCAAAACAGCTGGCTAATTGCACTTGCCTTGGGCTCGGGCCTTATGCTCATTTGGCCCTTGCTCACCAAGGGGGGCGGCAAGCGCATCACGGTGCCGCAGGCCACTTTGCTGATCAACCAGCAAAAGGCGGTATTGGTCGATATTCGGGACGATGAGCTGGTTCGCGGTGCGGGTGCCATTCCCCATGCCAAGCGCGTGGCCATTAAAGAGCTTAAAGACAAAGCAGACACGCTCAGCAAATCCAAAGACACGCCCCTGATCGTGGTGTGCCAGGTGGGCAGCCGCTCGGGCGCAGCCGCCACCATCTTGAAAGGTGCTGGCTACACCCAGGTTTACACCCTGGAAGGGGGTGTGAACGCATGGAAAGAGGCCGGCATGCCCACCAAAAAACTGGAAGAAGCCAAGGCCACAGAGCGGGCAGCCAACAAAGGCGGCAAAGCGGGTAAGGGCAACAAAGCCGCACCCAAGGCCGAAGCAGCCGCCAACGACGAAGCCAAAGTTTAAGCAGCACGAGGTCCCTCATGAGCAATACCCACGCCCCCGTTCGCATGTACACCAGCGCCGTATGCCCTTACTGCCAGCGCGCAGAGCGCCTGCTTTCTGAACGGGGTGTGCAGCACATCGAGAAAATCCGCATCGACCTCGACCCCGAGCAAAAAACAAAAATGATGGAAGAAACGGGCCGCCGCACCGTGCCGCAAATCTACATTGGCAGCACCCATGTGGGCGGCTTTGACGACCTGGCCGCCTTAGACCGTGCGGGCCAACTGCTGCCCTTGCTGGGCAAAACCGACTAATTTTTAAACCGAACACTACAGGAGCCACCACACATGGCCGAAGAAAACAAAGAAGCCGTCTTTCAATTGCAGCGCGTGTATATCAAAGACGCTTCTCTGGAATTGCCCAATGCCCCCCAGATTTTTCTGGACAAAACGCCCCCCAAAATTGAGGTGGCAGTAGATGTGGGTGCAGGGCGCCTGGCCGAAACCATTTTCGAGTCCGAGGTTACTGTAACGGTCACTGCCAAAATTGAAGACAAAGTGGCCTTTTTGGTGGAATGCAAGCAGGCTGGCATTTTCGAGATTGCCAACGTACCACCCGAGCAGTTCGACCCGCTGTTGGGTATTTTGTGCCCCAACATGATCTACCCCTATTTGCGCGCCAACGTGGCCGATCTCATCACACGCACTGGTTTCCCGCCCGTGCATTTGTCCGACATCAATTTCGAGCAGTTTTACCAGCAGCGCTTGGCCGCCGCGCAAGAGCAGGCAGCCCAGCAAGGCAACGGCATCGCCACAGCTTAAGTTGTGGCTTAATCCCACGGGGGGCTGGCTTTGAATATCACGGTGTTTGGCTCTGGCGCCTGGGGCACGGCGGTGGCCGCCCACATGGCCTTTGCGCATTCTGTGGTGCTGTGGGGAAGGGATATTGATGTGCTGGGTCGCATTGCTACCCAGCGCGAAAACCCCCGGTACCTGGCCGGCATCAAGTTGGCCCCCACACTTCAAACCCAGGCAGATTTCGCCAGTGCCGCGCGCCATGCCCTGCAGCCCGGCGGCATGTGGGTATTGGGCACGCCCATGGGAGCGCTGCGGCAAACCCTCGAGCAGCTTTTGCAAATTGCACCGGTCGACCAATGGCCTAGCCTGGTGTGGTTGTGCAAAGGCTTCGAGGTGCGCACCGGCCTAATGCCCCACCAAGTGGTAGAGCAGGTGCTGGGCAAGCCCTATGGTGGTGCGCTCACGGGCCCCTCGTTTGCGGCCGAAGTGGCGCGTGGTCTTCCCTGCGCGCTCACGGCGGCTTCTCCGTGTGCTGCCACCCGTTCGGCCATGGTGCAAGCGGCTCACCACGCCGCTTTGCGGGTCTACGAGCTGGACGACCTGGTGGGTGCAGAGGTGGGCGGCGCTGTCAAAAACATCATGGCGGTGGCCACCGGCATTTGCGATGGCCTGCAGTTGGGCCTTAATGCGCGCGCCGCGTTGATCACCCGTGGCATGGCCGAAATCAAACGCCTGGCTGTTGCACTGGGCGCGCAGGCCGAAACCCTCAATGGTTTGTCTGGTTTTGGTGATTTGATTCTGACTTGCACCGGCGATTTGTCCCGCAACCGCCGGGTGGGCCTGATGCTGGCGCAAGGCAAAAACCTCGACGAGGTGCTGGCCAACTTGGGGCAGGTGGCCGAAGGCGTCAAATGCGCGCCTGTGGTTCGCCAGCTTGCCGCCACGCTGGGGGTGGACATGCCCATCACCGCGGCGGTCAATGCGGTGTTGTTTGATGGTGTTAGCCCCGGCGAGGGGGTGATGCGCTTATTGTCCCGTGAGGCCCGTTCCGAAGACGCCGCCTGATTCGACCGAAGGCACGGAAATTTCTTTTAATCCTGCGGGGCCGCGCCTTCAAACCCCAGTTGCCGCCAAGCCTCGTACACGGCAATGGCCACTGAATTCGATAAATTCAAAGAACGGCTTTCTGCCTGCATGGGCAGGCGCAGCCAGTTGTCGCGGGCAAACCAGTTGCGCCGTTCTTCCGATAGACCCCGGGTTTCGCTGCCAAATACCAGGTAGTCGCCCGCCTTAAACTGCACCGCGTAGGGTGATCGCTTGCCCTTGGTGGTCATGGCAAAGCAGCGCTCGGCTGGGGGTTGGCAGGTTTGTACAAAGGCTTCCCAGCTGGCGTGCACCTGCATTTTGGCGTACTCGTGGTAGTCCAGCCCGGCCCGGCGCATGCGGGCATCGTCCAGCGGGAAGCCCAAGGGCTGCACCAAGTGCAGCTGCGCCCCAGTGTTTGCACACAGGCGAATCACATTGCCGGTGTTTGGGGGAATTTCCGGCTCAACCAATACAACATGAATCATTCTGGGGTCCTGCAAATGGCAAACCAGTCGACATGGCGGGCACCGGCCTTGCGCAAGGCCAGGCTGCATTGGCTTAAGGTGGCCCCGGTGGTAATCACATCGTCCACCAGCCCAATGCGCGGGCCGCTACTCAATCTGCGGGTGGCGACAAACACCCCTTCAAGGTTGCTCATGCGCTCGGCGCGATCCAGCTCGGCCTGGGAGGGCACCTCGCGTACTTTCAATAGCCAACTGGCCCGTACCGGGATGCCCCACAGCCGACCAAGCGCATGGGCCAGCAAAGCGGCCTGATTATAGCCCCGTTGCCTGAGTTTTTGCGCAGAGCAAGGCACAGGCACCAGCATGTCCGGCTTTGTGGCCCCTTGTTGTTGGGCCGTGTGTGCCAGCCAGGCTGCTAAAAATGGGGCCAGCGCGTATTGCTGGCCGTATTTGAGCTGCATCAGCCATTCGTCTTGCGGGGGCATGTAATCTGCGCACACCACAGCCCGCTCCCATGGCTGGGTGTGGCCCTTGCAGTGCCGGCAGCGCACCCAGCCAAAGGCGGTGGGGCGTGGGCCAAGTCGCAAACCGCAGCCAAGGCAGCGCCTGCCTGTTTGGCTCAGCAAGCTCGGCAGGCAACTCGCGCACACATGGCGCAGCAGCGGCTGCGCTTGCCACGGCACGGCGGTACTGCACAGCGCGCAGCGCCTGGGGCTAAGCAAATCGCACAGGCCATGCCATGGCTTGTACAATGCAGGCTTCATTTGAATCGCCTCCTGTGGTTGGCTAGCACTATGTCGTCGTTCTGGAAAATGCCCCGCAGCAACCGCCACCTCGATCTTCAGTGGGTGCGGCGTGTGGCGGTGGGCGTGCCTTTTGTGCTCGAAGAGGTGCACCGCCGTATGGTGGACCGAGCGCAAATCATGCGTCCAAGTGAGGGAGGGGTGGTGCATCAAGGCTGGTTACACCCTGGCACCTTGGGTGCCCTGCAGGGGCTGTACCCCGAACGCCCTTTGCATGTGTTTTCTCCCAAGGCGGTGCCCTTGGCGCAGGCCCCCAACGACCCGGCGGCTGCGCGGTTTCTGAGCAAGCTGGTGCCCCTGTGGCGGGCCGGGCGTGGGCGGTCTCAAGAGCAAGACAGGTCCACGGCTCTGCCAACCGGGCAGCCCCTGCCCCTGGAAGGCCAGTCGGTTGGCATGGTGTGGTCGCCTTTGTGGCTGCATGCGGTTGAAGACCCGGGGGTGTTGCTGGGTGAGTGGCTGCGGGTGCTCAAACCTGGCGGGGCGCTGTTTTTTACCTGTTTTGGGCCAGACACTGCTCAAGAGATTCGTGCCGTGGCCCAAGCGCTGGGCTTGCCCATGGCAGACTTTGCCGACATGCACGATTTGGGTGACCTTATGAGTCGCTGTGGTTTTTCTGATCCCGTGATGGAGATGGAAAAACTCACCCTCACCTACACCAGCCCGCAAGCGTTGTTGTCCGAGTGGCATTCTGTGGTGGGCAACAACCTAGCGCAACAGCCAGCCGGGCTCATGAGTCGCAAGCGCTATACACAAGCCTTGCAGCAATTGGAAGGGCTGAGACAAAATGCCACAGGTCGAATACCCCTCACCCTGGAGCTGATTTATGGCCACGCCTGGAAAGTGGAGCGACCGCCAAAACAGCCCGTGGCGACTGTAAAGATTTCTGACATTGGCGGCAGAAGTGGCCCCAAACAAGGGTAGGGTGGACGCTTTTTTAAATGTAGTCGATTGTACGTATTCTTTTTCGGCCAAAAGGCGCACAGATTACCGCCGCGTGGTTGCCTGGCCGATTTTGTTAAGCCTATAATTCGAAGGTTTCAATGCGCTCTTTGCGGGTGCATTGGGTCTGAATGACTGCTCTTCAAGAGGTATATGGGCATGATTCCAGAAGGTTCAAGTCACATGCAGTACGACGATAAGAATCAAACCTCAGCCGCTTTGCCGCAGCGTTGGGTGTTCAAGCGCAATTGTGCTTTAACCCCTCGCCAGCTGCTTAGTTGGTACTTAAGCCTGTGCGCGTTAACCTTGGTTATCGCCAGTGGCTTTGCAATCATGGGGTTCTGGATTGTGTTGCCCTTTGCTGGCCTGGAGTTGTTGTTGGTGGGCATTGCTTTTGTGATCTACGCGCGCCATGCCGCAGATTACGAAGCCATCGAGCTTCGCCCCGGCCATCTACGGCTGGAGTGGGCACATGGCAGCAAACTCACCGAAATTGAGTGGCCACCCCAGTGGACCCAGCTCAGTTACAACGGGCGATACAAGGCGCCATTGGTGATCAGTCACAGGGGACAACAAGTAAAAATGGGCAAGTTCATTGCCGAAAAAGACAAGTCATCGCTCCACCTGCAAATCAGGGCGGCGTTGGCCAGGGCTGCATATTCCGTGTAGGGTGTGTTGCTTCCACCAGTTTGATTTTTTTTGATTGAGGATCGCCATGTTGAAGTCGTCCTTGGGGTTTCGTAAGGCAGTTGCGGGTGCCGCGGCTGTTGCGATGACAACCTTCGGAGGTGCAGCGTTT
>NZ_CAXQZX010000135.1:0-4428 GCF_964228395.1 Limnobacter sp. | reverse complement strand
TCAGGATCACGGTACCAGCCCCAAGGTGTGTCAGGGTGCTATCGATCTGGGTTTTGGCTCCGTCATGATGGACGGCTCGCTGATGGAAGATGGAAAAACGCCAGCCTCATTTGATTACAACCTTGAAGTAACCCGCAAAGTGGTAGACATGGCGCACAAGGTGGGTGTGACAGTGGAAGGTGAACTGGGTTGCCTGGGTAACCTGGAAACAGGTGAAGCGGGCGAGGAAGATGGCATTGGCGCCGAGGGTAAACTGGATCACAGCCAAATGCTGACCGATCCCGAAGAGGCTGCCGTGTTTGTCAAGGGCACACAACTGGACGCTTTGGCCATCGCCATTGGTACTAGTCATGGTGCCTACAAGTTCAGCCGCAAGCCCACTGGCGATATTCTTGCCATTTCACGCGTGAAGGAAATTCATGCCCGTATTCCAAATACCCACCTGGTGATGCACGGTTCATCGTCGGTGCCCGCAGAATTGCTGGCCATCATCAACCAGTACGGCGGCAAAATGAAAGAAACCTATGGTGTGCCTGTGGAAGAAATTCAGGAAGCTATCAAGTATGGCGTGCGCAAAATCAACATTGACACCGACATTCGCCTGGCCATGACTGGTGCGGTGCGTAAGTTCTTGTTCGAGAACCCCGACAAATTCGACGCGCGTGAGTGGCTGAAACCCGCGCGTGAAGCGGCCAAGCAAATTTGCAAACAGCGTTACATGGAATTTGGTTGTGAAGGGCAGGGCGCGAAAATCAAGCCGATCCCCATGAGCGAAATTGCACAGAAATACGCCAAAGGCGAACTCGCGCAAATCGTTCAATAAACGGTCAGCAAAAGCCTGTTGAAGCTCACGCGGGCTGTGCCCCGCGTGTTTTATTTTTAAAGCCTGAATCCCACGAGGCCATTTGAATGAGTACTGTGTTTGAAACCAAGCTGACTTCCCTGCCTTTGCTGCACCGCGGCAAAGTTCGGGAAAATTTCTCTGTTGGCGACGACAAAATGTTGATTGTGGCCAGCGACCGCCTGTCTGCATTCGATGTCATTCTGGATCAACCCATTCCCGAAAAAGGCATGGTGCTTACCCAGATGGCTCAGTTCTGGTTCGACATTCTGGCTGACGTAGTGCCCAATCACCTCACCGGCATTGCTCCCGAAACAGTGGTGTCGGCTGAAGAAGCACCCCAGATCAAGGGCCGCTCCATGGTGGTTAAAAAGCTGAAAGCTTTGCCAATCGAGGCCGTGGTGCGTGGTTACCTGATCGGTTCTGGCTGGAAAGACTACCAGGCCACAGGTGCGGTGTGCGGCATCAAATTACCCCCAGGCATGCAAATGGCTGCCAAGCTGGACGAGCCTATTTTTACGCCAGCCACCAAGGCAGCCATGGGTGAACACGACGAAAATATTGATTTCGACACCATGAGCGATGTTGTTGGCCGTGACCTTGCCCAACAAATTCGCGATGTATCGATTGCCTTGTACACCAAGGCCAGCGATTACGCAGCCCGCCAGGGCATTATTATTGCGGACACCAAATTTGAATTTGGTCTCGACGAAAACGGTGCCCTCACCTTGATGGACGAGGTATTGACCGCAGATTCCTCCCGATTTTGGCCGGCAGACCAGTACCAGGTGGGCATTTCCCCACCTTCGTATGACAAACAATTCGTACGCGATTACCTGGAAAGCGTTCCAGGCTGGAACAAAAAAGCACCAGCGCCTACACTGCCACAAGACATCATCGACAAAACGGCGGGTAAATATCGCCAGGCCTATGAAATTTTGACTGGCCGCCTTTGGATTGGATAAGCACATGACCGAAGCCATACACATGCACACCTCAGACCATCCCAAAGTGGGTGTGGTCATGGGTTCGTCTTCCGACTGGGAAG
The DNA here is from genome assembly GCF_964228395.1 of Limnobacter sp. Taxonomy (GTDB): domain Bacteria; phylum Pseudomonadota; class Gammaproteobacteria; order Burkholderiales; family Burkholderiaceae_B; genus Limnobacter. Next base: position 2,539 of record NZ_CAXQZX010000135.1, on the reverse strand, counting down.
TGATGAAAAACGCCGTACAGGTGCTGCGCGATTTTGGTGTGGACTATGAAGCCCGTGTGGTTTCAGCCCACCGCATGCCCGATGAAATGTTTGCCTACGCTGAAACAGCAGCCACCCGCGGCATCCAGGTGATTATTGCCGGTGCAGGCGGTGCAGCACACCTGCCCGGCATGTTGGCAGCCAAAACCATTGTGCCGGTCATGGGGGTGCCAGTGCCCTCCAAGTACCTGCGCGGCGAAGATTCTCTGTTGTCGATTGTGCAAATGCCCAAAGGCATTCCGGTGCACACCTTCGCCATTGGGGAGGCGGGTGCGGCCAATGCTGCTTTGGGTGCGGTCGCTATTTTGGCCTTGACCGACACGGAATTGAATCAGAAATTGCAGGATTTTCGTGTGAGCCAGTCCAATGTGGCCCGCGAAATGGAACTGCCCCCTTTGCGTTGATTTTTAAGCCAAACACATGAGCAAGATTGAATTCAAAACAGCCAAACCTGGCCAGTGGCTGGGCCTGTTGGGTGGTGGTCAGTTGGGCCGTATGTTCTGCATGGCAGCACAAAGCATGGGGTATCGCGTGCTGGTGCTAGACCCCGTCGCCAACGGCCCTGCCGGTTCTGTCGCTGATGACCAAGTGCTTGCCGATTACATGGACGATCAGGGTTTGGCCAAGTTGGCCCAGCGCTGCGTGGGGGTAACCACTGAATTTGAAAATGTGCCCGCCTTGGCACTGGATACGCTTTCCAAAAGCATTCCTGTCAGCCCATCTGCTTTCTCGGTCGGTGTGGCGCAAAACCGCATTGAAGAAAAAGCCTACATCACAGGTTGTGGCGTGCCTGTTGCACCGCATGCGGCCATTCGCCGCATGGCCGACATTACCGATGATCTTGAGCACCTGCTGCCGGGTATCGTGAAAACGGCCCGTTTGGGTTACGACGGCAAGGGTCAAGTTCGTGTGAAAACGCTGGACGAGGTGCGCAAGGCATTCGCCGATTTGAATGAAGTGGAATGTGTGCTTGAAAAGCGCCTCACTTTGCAAAAAGAAATGTCGGTGATTGTGGCCCGAGACCACAAAGGTGAGTGCGCAACTTTTCCGGTGGCTGAAAATCATCACCGCAAGGGCATATTGGCCACCACCATTGTGCCTGCCCGTATTGATGACGCCATGGCTGCCCAAGCCCGCGCCAATGCCATTTCAATTGCTGGTGCCCTTGATTACGTGGGTGTACTTTGCGTCGAGTTTTTCGTAGTGGATGAATTGGGCCTCGTGGTCAATGAAATTGCACCGCGTCCCCACAACAGCGGGCACTATTCAATTGATGCCTGTGTTACCTGCCAATTTGAACAACAGGCTCGCGTGCTTGCAGGGCTGCCATTGGGCGACACTCGCCCGCACAGTCCTGCCGTCATGGTGAACCTGCTGGGCGACCTTTGGTATGGCGAAGATGGCAGCGTGCGTGAACCTGCCTGGGAAAAAGTATTGGCCATTCCCGAAGTGAAGCTGCACCTGTATGGCAAAGAACAAGCCCGGGTAGGGCGCAAGATGGGCCATATCACGGTGATTGCAGAAACCCTTGACCGTGCCCTGGCGGTTGCTCAAGAAGTTAGAGACATTCTGGGCATTGGCGATGACGACGACTGATTCCGGCCGGCCTCACATGCATGCTGAATTGCTCGTCCCCTCTGCGAGCAACATCAAGCGATGCGCTCAGGCGCTTCAGAGCGGCGAGTTGGTCGCTTTTCCAACCGAAACCGTGTTTGGCCTGGGTGCGGCTGTTTCTCAGCTGGGCGCCATTGAAGGCATCTTCAAGGCCAAGGGGCGACCCTCAGAACACCCCCTGATTGCCCACGTGGCCCCCGGTGCAGAATTAACAGGCTGGGTGGCTGAACTTACCCCCACCATGCAAAAGTTGATGAATGCGTTCTGGCCTGGCCCGCTCACTTTGGTTGTCCCCAAGGGCGAGCGCATGCCTTTTGAAGTGACTGGCGGGCAAAATTCTGTGGGGATTCGCTGCCCTTCCCACCCGGTTGCGATTGAACTGCTAAAAGCCACTGGGGTGCCGGTGGCAGCACCTTCGGCCAACCGCTTTGGCAAAGTCAGCCCCACACGTGCAAGCCACGTGCTGGCCGAGCTTGGCGACCGAATTCCGTTTATTCTGGATGGCGATGTGCCTGAGGTAGGTATTGAATCGACCATTGTTTCATTGCTGGATGACCAGCCCGCCATACTGCGGCCTGGTGCCATTACGGCTGCGCAAATAGAAGCGGTGCTGGGCGTGGCTGTGAAAAGTCACGGTGAGGTATCCAAAACTCCAAACGCCAATCCGCGGGTTTCCGGTGCGCTTGAAAAACACTACAGCCCTGATGCCAAGGTGTGGGTGCTGCAGGCCAGCGAATTGGCTGCCTTGCAGTTGCAGAATAAAACCTTGTGTGTGGGCTGGACCGATGAATTCCTGGCGCAGGCTGACGCGCTGCGAGAACAGTGCGGGGAAGTGCTGGTTGAAGCCTTGAGTGACAAACCTGGCGAAGTCGCCAAGGCGCTGTAT
>NZ_CAXQZX010000134.1:0-5202 GCF_964228395.1 Limnobacter sp. | reverse complement strand
ACGACGCTCTTCCGATCTCCCCGGGCTGAGGCAAAGTATTACCGAGTTGCTGCAAAGCGGCGAGTTGCAAAATTGGGCAGGGTTTGACATGCCACGTTGCAATTATTTTCTGGGGCGCTACCTGCGCCATGGAGAAGGTTACCCCGATTATTCAAGACGCCTGTTTCACCGGCAACGCGCACAATGGAGCGACGATGTGGTGCATGAGAAGGTGATTGGCCGATCGCCCAACACCAGGTTCGGCAAACTCAGTGGCGACCTGTTACATCACTCAGCTGACAGCTTGGAGAGCTACCTTCAAAAGCAAAACCGCTACACCAGCCTGCAGGCCCAGATGCTGGCCGAGCGGGGCAAATGGCCGGGGCTTTCCAAATTGGCGCTGTCGCCTTTGGTTCGGTTCATCAAGTTCTATGCAGTGCGCCAGGGTTTTCGGGACGGATGGCCCGGCTTTGTTCACATCGCCATAGGATGCTTCAACAGCTTCATCAAATACGCCAAAGCGCGAGAACTCATGCTGAGCAAGTCGCAAAAAGTTGAGGCAAAAAATGAAAAATGACCGCAGGTTGTGGGGTCAACAATAAAAAGGCCGCTCCTGTGAGCGGCCTTTTTTCGAATCAACACCGGTGTTAGTGGTTAAGAATTTTTGACAAAAACAACTGCGCGCGCTCTGAGCGAGGTGTGCCAAAAAAGTCGTCTTTCGCGCAGTCTTCCACAATACGGCCTTGGTCCATGAAAATCACCCGGTCGGCCACCTTGCGCGCAAAACCCATTTCGTGGGTGACACACATCATGGTCATGCCTTCTTGGGCCAATTCCACCATCACATCCAGCACTTCGTTGATCATCTCGGGGTCGAGGGCTGACGTGGGTTCGTCGAACAGCATGCAAATGGGGTCCATGGACAACGCTCGCGCAATGGCCACACGCTGCTGCTGACCACCCGACAACTGGCCCGGAAATTTGTTGGCATGCGCTGTGAGGCCCACACGTTCCAAAAGACTCATGCCCTTGGCCACCGCCTCTTCTTTGGAGCGACCCAAGACCTTGATTTGCCCCAGCGTGAGGTTGTCAGTGATCGACAGGTGCGGAAACAACTCAAAATGCTGAAACACCATGCCCACGCGGGAACGCAGTTTGGGCAAGTCGGTGCCTTTGGCCCCCACGGAAATACCATCCACCGTGATGGTGCCCTCCTGGAAGGGCTCTAGCATGTTGACACATTTGATGAGGGTGGACTTGCCTGAACCCGATGGGCCACACACCACCACCACTTCGCCTTTTTTAACGGTGGTGGAACAGTCGGTGAGCACCTGAAAACTGCCGTACCACTTGTTGACTTTGTTGATTTCAATCACAGTGCTCTCCTGCTATCGAATGATTTGAGTTTTTTTCTGGAGTGCTTTAACCAGCATCGACAAGCTGAAGCAAATCGCCAGATAGACCAGGGCCACGAAGGTGTACATTTCCACCAAGGTGCTGTCGCGCTGAGCGACCTTGGACGCGGCGCCCAAGAAGTCGGTCACAGACAGTACATACACCAGCGATGTGTCCTGGAACAAAATAATGGTTTGTGTCAGCAAGACGGGCAGCATGTTGCGGAACGCCTGTGGCAACACCACCAACCACATGGCCTGACGGTAATTCAAGCCCAAGGCATACGCTGCCCCCACTTGCCCTTTGGGAATACTCTGAATACCCGCGCGCATGATTTCGCAGAAAAATGCGGCCTCAAACATGATGAAGGTGATGTAGGCAGAGCGGTCTGGCCCGATTTGCGGTGGGCGTTCTGCACCTGTTGCAGCCTGAATCACGATGGGCACCAGGAAGTAAAACCAGAAGATAACCAAAATGAGCGGAATAGAACGCATCAGGTTAACGTAACCTGCGGCCAACATGGCCAGAGGCTTGATGCTGGACAAACGCGCCAAGGCCAGCAAGGTGCCAAAGAAAATACCGCCCAAACAAGCCACCACGGTGAGCTGCACCGTGTAGCCCAAACCTGTCATGAGGTAGGGCAAAGAATCGGTGATTGCGCTGAAATCAAAGGTATTCATCACTTGCCTCCCGAAATATAACCGGGCACTGCAGTGCGCCTTTCAACCAACGCCATCACGCGGTTCACGGTCATGGCCACAATCACATACAACACAGTGGCTGCAATGTAGGCCTCGAAAAACGCGAAGGTGTTCTCACCCATTTCACGGGTGCGGAAGGTCAGCTCGGTCAAACCAATGGTGAGCGCAACAGACGAGTTTTTAATAAGGTTCATGGCCTCGGAGGTCATGGGCGGTACGATGATGCGGTAAGCCATGGGCAGGAGCACAAAGCGATAGGTTTGTGGCTCTGTAAGCCCCAGCGCATAGCCTGCGGCGCGCTGCCCGCGCGACAAAGACAAAATGCCCGACTTCACCTGCTCGGCCACTCGTGAAGCGGTGAACAAGCCCAAGCACACCACGGCGGTGAGAAATTGCACAAAGGTGGGATCTTGCTCAATGGACCACGCTTTGAGAGCAGGAATAAACTCTGGCACCACAAAGTACCAAAGAAAAAACTGGACGATGAGCGGAATGTTGCGAAAAATTTCAACATAAGTATTGCCAATCAAGGCCAATCCCTTGCTGGAAGTGGTGCGCAACACACCCATCAGTGACCCCACGAAAAAAGCGATGACGCCAGCCACAGCAGAGGTGGCCAGGGTCCACAGCAGGCCGGAGAGAATCATCTCCCACCACTGCACATCCGCTTCTTCGAAGATCGGCTGAAAAAACAGCAGCCAATTCAATTCGATGTTCATTTTGTTTTACTCCCGAGTGGAGAATCTCGGTTGACACAAGGAAAAAGGCCGGCCTGCGTTTTAATCACGCCGCCGGCCTTGGACGACTAGCGACGCTTATTCAACGCCCTTGTCGTTGGGGTTGGCCAATGCCGCTTTCAATTCAGCAGACATGGGGAAGTTGAGGTTCACGTTTTTGGGAGGAATGGGCTGCATGAACCACTTGGTGTACAGCTTTTCCAATTCGCCCGACTTGATCATGCCGTTGATGGTTTCGTCCACCACGGCCTTGAACTGTGGATCGTCCTTGCGGATCATCACACTGTAAGGCTCGGTGCGAAGCACTTCTGGCAGGAAGGTGAAGTCGGCAGGGCTGTTGCTGTTGGCCACCAAACCGGCAATCAGAATGTCGTCCATCACAAACGCTTTGGCGCGATCGTTGGCCACCAGCAAGAAGCTCTCGGCGTGGTCTTTGCCATAGATTTCTTTGAAGTTAATGTTGGCGCCCTTCTCGTTTTGCTTGATCAGTTGCACAGAGGTGGTGCCCGATGTGGTGGCGATGGGTTGACCATCCAGATCAGCCAGCTTGGTAATACCGCTGGCCTTTTTTACGACCACTTTCACGCTGGTTACAAAGGTGGTGTTACCGAAGGACACCTGCTCTTGACGCTTCACGGAGTTGGTGGTGGAACCACACTCCAGATCCACGGTGCCGTTTTGCAGCAGTGGAATGCGGTTGGCCGACGTCACTGGCTGCATGTCCACTTTCAGGTCGGGCATTTTAAGCTTGGTTTTTACAGCGGCCACAATTTTGTTACACACGTCGATGTGGTAGCCGATGGGCTTTTGCTTGTCGTCCAGGTATGAAAATGGAACAGACGACTCACGATAACCAATGACGAATGTTTTGGTTTCGGCCGCTTTCTTGAGCGTGCCTGTGAGGTCTTGGGCAACTGCGGGCTGTACAGCGGCGACACTGGCCACGGCCAACGCTGCTGCGAGGAGATTCCTTTTCATTTTTGCTCCTTGATTAAAGATTAAGCACGAAATGTGCACACACCCCCGGGCGCGCATGGCGCTACCGGCACTTACAGTTTTATCCTCCGAGGCCGGGTGAGCACCTCGGGTCTGAGTATCTCGTTTAACTGCTGCTCTGACAGCAAGCCCTTTTCGAGAACCAGTTCAGAAACCTTCCGACCGGTTTTCAGTGCAGTTTTGGCGATCTCAGAAGCTTGATCATAGCCTATGTATGGATTGAGCGAGGTGGCCAAACTGGCCGATTCTTCAACCCTTTGCCGCAAAAGTGACTCATTTGCGGAAATCCCTAATACGCAATTCTTGGTCAGTGTTTTGCAAGCCGCGGTTAAGTGGTAGATGCTTTTGAAAAGGCTCCATGCAATGATGGGCTCGAACGCATTCAATTGCAGTTGACCGGCTTCAGCCGCCATCGTCACAGTGACATCGTTACCAATGACTTCGAAAGCCACTTGATTGACCACCTCAGGAATCACTGGGTTGACCTTACCCGGCATGATGGAAGAGCCGGCCGCACGGGGAGGCAGGTTGATTTCGTTCAAGCCCGCTTGAGGGCCTGAGGAGAGCAGGCGCAGATCGTTGCACACCTTCGACAACTTAACAGCCACCCGCTTGAGCACACCCGACAATTGAACAAACGAGCCTGTGTCCTGGGTGGCCTCGACCAAATCTGCTGCTGTAACCAGACCCAACTGCGTGATTTCTTCAAGATAGTGACGCGCCCGCGAGGCGTACTCGGGGTCGGTGTTGATGCCCGTGCCAATGGCTGTGGCGCCCAGGTTGATTTCATGAATTAGGCCAATGGCCTCGCGCAGGCGGGCCATGTCTTCGCCAATCATCACAGAAAACGCCGAGAATTCTTGACCCAAGGTCATGGGCACCGCGTCTTGTAGTTGCGTGCGACCGATTTTAAGAATTTTGCGAAACTCGAAGGCCTTTTCTCCAAAGGCTTCCTTGAGCTCCTCCATGGCCTTGAGCAAACCTGCGATGGCGTTGATGAGACCAATTTTCACGGCCGTGGGGTACACATCGTTGGTGCTTTGCGAGGCATTCACATGCTCAATGGGGTGCACCAATTTGTAATCGCCTTTTTTGCCACCCAGAATTTCGATGGCGCGGTTGGCAATCACCTCGTTGGCATTCATGTTGGTGGAAGTGCCTGCACCACCTTGAATGACATCGACCACGAATTGGTCGTGAAGTTTGCCATTGCGAATCTCTTTGCAGGCCTTCACGATGGCTTCGGCCAGCTCTGGTGAAATGGAATCGAGATCCGCGTTGGCCTTGGTGGCAGCCCATTTCACAGCGGCCAGCGCATTGACCAGCTCTGGCGCGTTGAACAGCGGGAAACCAGTGATTTGATAGTTATCCAAAGCCCGGCTGGTGTGCACACC
>NZ_CAXQZX010000133.1:0-27123 GCF_964228395.1 Limnobacter sp. | reverse complement strand
GCCGCCTTCGCTTGCCCAGAAGCCAGCAGGGGCCATTGCCCCTGCAGCGACCTTCAGGACAATCTGCCCGACCGTGCCAAGAATGAACGGTGCCCCCCAAGGGGGCAGAGGCCCGACCCGACCTCCGTTTTGGAGGGCGGGCCTCAGTTCAGGCGAGGCTCAGGGAGGGAAACACAGATTGGCCGTCGCCAAGGGGCATGGACCTGCTGGCTTCAAGGAGCAAGCGAACGAACATGGCATGGACCTGCTGGCTTCAAGGAGCAAGCGAACGAACATGGCATGGACCTGCTGGCTTCTAAGAGCAGGCGAGTTAGCTTCAAATTGCCGCGACACTTAGATGAGGATTTTTTTGGCGCTTTCCAGCGGAATCTGCTGCGCCCAAACAAACTGCCGCGTGTCATCCGACGTCATGGGCCGCGCCAGGCCGAAGCCTTGCAATTCCAGCACGCCAGACTCGATCAAGAAGTCCCGCTGCTCTGCTGTCTCAACGCCTTCAGCCACCACGCCCAAGCCCAATGCACGGGCCATGGCCAGCACAGTGCGGGAGATGATGACGCTGTCTGGCTTTGCAGGCAGGTCGTTAACGAACGAGCGGTCCAGCTTGATGGACTGCACTGGCATTTTGTGCAACATGGCCAGGGATGAATAGCCTGTTCCAAAATCATCGATGGACAAGGTAACGCCCAACTCGTGCAGGTGGTTGAGGTCTTTCAACACACTTTCGTGGTTTTGCATGAGCACGGTTTCTGTGAGCTCAAGCTCCAGAAGCTTGGCGTCAAGCCCGGTGATTTTCAAAATTTTATGCACGGTATTGCACAGTTTGCCATCGAGCAATTGAATGCCCGACACATTCACGGAAACTCCGATGGGGCTTTTGAGTTTTTTGTTGGTGTCATGTAGCCATTTACATGCTTTGCGCAGCACTTGCTCGCCCATGGGAATGATCAGGCCGGTTTCTTCCGCAATGGGAATAAAACGCGCCGGTGGGATCAATTCGCCGCTGCGAGAACGCATGCGAGCCAAGGCTTCTACGGCGCATATGCTGCCGTCGGCGTTGAAGCGCGGTTGGTAGTGCACCTCAATGCGGTCGTGGATGATGGCGTCGTGCAGGTCGTTTTCCAGGTCCACCTTGTTTTGCAAGGTGGCGCTCATGTTGGCGTGGAAGGCGCGCACTGTGTTTTTGCCCGCTTGTTTGGCCTGGTACATGGCGATATCCGCGTTTTTCAGCAGCCCTTCCACGTCTTTGCCATCGTCTGGGAACAGGGACACACCGACCGAGGCACCCACATAAATTTTTTTGTCGCCCAGTTCAAAGGGTTTTTTGCTGACAGCGTCTACCACCTTTCGACCCACATTGAAGGCGGTGTCTTGGTCGGCGATGTAGGGCAGGGTGATCACAAATTCATCACCCGACAGGCGAGCCACAATGTCGGAGCTTCGCACCACGCTGCGCAGTCGCTTTGAAACAGCCACCAACAGGTCGTCGCCGCGGTCATGGCCCAAGGTGTCATTCACGGCCTTAAAGCCATCAAGGTCGATGAACAACAGCCCCATTTTGAAGTCTTTGACCTGATCGTTTTGAAGAAGCTCTTCAAGAGTGGAGGTCAGCGCCAGTCGGTTGGGAAGGCCGGTGAGCGGGTCGTGCGTGGCCTGGTGGCGCATTTTGTTTTCGTTGCGCTTAATGGAGCTGATGTCGGTGAAGAAAATCGAAATCAGCTCGTCGCTGGGGTAGGCCTTGACCTGGTACCAAATGTCGTTGCCCGGTTCTTGCCACTGGAATGTTTCGGGCAGCATGCTGCCCTTGGCTTGGTTCAAAAATTTGAACAGCGGGGTCTTTTTGAGGTGAGGTGCGCGTTCCCAAATCATGCGGCCCAACAGCAGGGGCGGGCTCTTGCCCAGCAGCTCGGCGCCTTTGGCGTTCAGGTACTGAATGTGGCCTTGCAGGTCGATGGCAAAAAATGCGTCATCCATCGACTCCAAAATGCTGTTGATGCGCTCTTCGCTTTTGAGCAGCGCTTCCTCAAGGTTGTGTTTGCCCGAGCGGCCAATGAGCAAAATCTCAGACCCGCTGCAGGCCGCAGTCCAGTCAAAATACACCACCTCGTTGTTGATGTTTCGAAGTCTAAACGTGCCTTCGGCTGAGTCGGTTTGGTATTTGACTTTGTCAACAAGGCGTTTGAACTGCGCCACATCGGTGCGGAACACCAGGTTGGCGGCATCCAGCCCCTTGAGTTGATCCCCGGTTTGCCCCAGAAACTGTTCAACCGATGGGCTGATGTTTTGAATTCGGCCTTTGTCATCGACGATCAGCAGCATGCTTTGCTGTACATCCGCCTGCATGCCCTGTGGCAAGGGGGCTTTGGTTGTTGGTGTGCCTGGCTCTGCGGCCACTGGGGGCAGGCTGCTCAGGGGCTCTTCCATCAACATGGCGAATTCGCCGCAGTTCCACAGTTGTACGCGGTGCCACTGCTGCTCAATTTGTACGTGACCGGTCCATCCTTGCTGGCTGTTCATGGCGTTAAGCAGGGCGCGGTACACCCCCATGCCCAGACGCTGGGTGATCAGGTCGGGGCCTGATTTAAAACCGATGGTTTGCCTGTAGCATTTGCTGGCTGCAATCACATTCAGGTCGTTGTTGTTGCTGCCCAGCAGCACATAGCGAACGGTGTGGCTGTCTAGCAGCTCGGTGATCAGTGGGTCGTCCAGCACATGGCTCAGGCTCATACGTCAAACCTCGAAAGGCGTCGTTCCAGTTCGCGCATCAAGTCGTCAGAGCGCAGTATGGTTTGCACGGTGCTGTTGAGGGTTCGCAGGGCGCTTTCTGCGCGAGCCTGCATGCTTTCCATCGCGCCCAGCACCTCCCAGCCTTGGCGCTGGTTGCTGTGGCCATTTTCAACCCATTGATGCGTTGCGCGGTCCACAGACACCACCTGGTTTTCAATGGCGCTTAGTCCACTCTTGAGCACGTCCATTTTGGACAAAAATCCCTGTGTGCGTTCGTTCAGGCTGTCGAGCATGGCCACAGCAGAGGCCAGGTTCTGCGCAGCGGTGGCGTTCAAGGTGGCGCCGCCCTCTTTCTGGATACCCACCAGCAATTGATGGCTGTCGAAGGTTTGCTTGCTGATTTTTTGAAGGTGTTCCAGCGACTGGGTGAGTTCATTGAGCAGGTCAAAGCAGTCGTCGGTGATTTTTTTGGACATCTCGGCTGTGGCCTGCCCCATGCGGGTTTGATTGCCCAGGTTTTGCACAAAATCGCGCAGGCTTTTGGAGGCCAGTGCGCTGTCTTCAATTTGTTGGTTGTTGTCGACGCCCAACTCATTGGCAATCGTCGAGAGTTCGCGCACATCGGTGCGCAACATTTTGAAGGCCGCCACAATGAAGCTCATGTTGTCGGCATATTCATTAAATACCCGGCCTGTGGTGGACACCACGCCCATTTCGTCGGGCTGGGCGCGCACGCGCAGGTTCACGCCACGGTCTTTGTCAAGGTAGCTCAGCAACAAGGCGCCTTCCGCCGCCGCTTGTGCATGCTGCCGAAGGGTGTGGGCGATCAGGCTGAGTATGGCCACTTCAACGGCCACATAAAAACCGTGCAGCGCCACGGCGGGTAAGCCCGAAAAGGGTCCACTAAATACATAGCACTCGTAACCGGCCTGTTGCAGCAGGTCGAATACGACGTGGTGCACGGCAATCATCAGCCCCATGCTGATCAAAGGACGTGCGTCTCGGTAAGCCAGCATCACTGGCAGCAGCATGAAAAAACTAAAGTGGAATTCAATCAGCCCACGTGCCAAGTGCACATGCAGGGCGCCCATGCCCACCAGCAAAGCGGCGTGTACATGCATGACCCAAGATTGGCCGGCGGCATAGCGCGTGACCACCAACCCGGTTAAAAAGAGGGGGATGCCCCAAAGCGCGGCCTGATAAAGGTTTTGGTAGGCCCACCCCTCAACCAAGGCGAACACCAAGCAGGCCAAACCCACCAGCACACACAGCCAATCGGCTTGTTTGCGAATGTCATCCAAAGCCGTAACAGCAAGACCAGGGTTGGTGAGAGAGCCAAGCAGACTGGAGTGGCTTCCAGGTTGTGGCATGGCCGGAATCTGAGCGTGCATGGACATGTTCTCGAGGTGAAACTTTGACGAATTGTTACACCTGAGAATACCCGCAGGGGGGTGGTTTCAATCACCCGAATAAGCCAGTTTTTACCCGCTTAGAAATGCTCTTCGGGCATGAGCAAACGCCACTGCCCGGGCGGCAGGTCGCCCAGCATTACTTTGCCGATTCGTACCCGCTTCAAGCCCACCACTTTGAGGCCCACCATTTCGCACATGCGGCGAATTTGCCGCTTTTTACCTTCGACCAACACAAAGCGAAGTTGGTCTTCGTTTTGCCAACTCACCCGAGCGGGTTTAAGGGGTTCGCCATCCAGGCTTAGGCCATGCCGAAGCAGTTCCAGGCCACGGTCGCGCAACTCGCCCTCTACGCGCACCAAGTACTCTTTTTCAACCGTGGAGTTGGCGTCGATGAGTTGCTTGGCGATTCGGCCATCTTGCGTGAGCACCAGCAGACCCGTGGAGTCGATGTCCAGCCGGCCTGCCGGGGCCAAGCCCTTCAGCATGGCGGGTTGGAAGGCGGGTGATGTTTTTTTGTCGTATTGGTTGTCTGCCCCAATGCATTCCATGGCAGCTTTGTAACGCCCTTCGGGCTGGCCCGACACCACGCCGATGGGCTTGTGATACAACAGGGTGACCTGTTTGCTTAAGGTGTTTTTTGCACGCGCATCCAGGTCAATTTTGGCAGTGGGCAGCACCTTCACGCCCAGTTCGTTCACCACCTGGCCATCGACCCGCACCCAACCTTTTTCAATCAAAAAGTCGGCCTCGCGCCGCGAACACAGGCCCTTGGCCGCCATGATTTTGCTCAAGCGCTGTGGCTCGTGCGGGTCCATCATGTCGAGCGTGGCGGTGCCAGACACCCGGCTGCGCCTTGGGCGAGGCGCTGTGGCGCCTGTGCCGCTGGGTGCGGCAGTGCGCCCGCCACGCGCGGGCCCTCGGCTTGGTTTGGCTGCGCCCGTGGGGCGTGCATCGCGTGTACTTGGGCGCTTGGGTGGGCCACCCCGGGGCGAGGGTTTTTTCATGGTGTTTGGGCTGCGCTGTTGAATTAGCCGGTATTGTAGGCCAATTCAACAGGGGGCAGGTTTATGCGGGCTGGGCCTTGTTGTTTTGAAGGTCGGGTGGCAGCAGCTTGTACAGCACTGGTGTCACCAGGCGGCCGATGAAGGTGGAAGACAGCAATCCACCGATGATCACCCAAGCCATGGGCGAATACAAGCCACCACCCTGCAAAGCCAGGGGCATGAGCCCGCCCACGGCGGTTGCACTGGTCAGCAGAATGGGCAGGAAGCGAATGCGGCCCGCTTCCTCAATCGATTCATCCAGGCCTTTGCCTTCTTCGCGCAACTGGTTGGTGAAGTCCACCAGCAAAATCGAGTTTTTAATCTCGATGCCAATGAGCGCAATAAAACCGATCATCGCGGTGAAGCTCAGTGAGTTGCCTGTGATGTACAGCATCACCATGCCGCCGGTTACGCCCAGCGGGATCACAAACAGTACAATCAAGGTGCTTCGGAAGCTGCCAAACTCCAGCACCAGAATGGCCAGAATGCCAAACACAGTGATGAGGATGGCGGTGCCGAATCCAGCAAAACTTTCTTGTCTGCTTTTTACTGCACCAGCCAGCACAAAGCGATAATCGGAGGGCATGTCCAACTGGCGAATTTTTGCAGCAATGTCGTTGGTGACCTTTTCGGTGTTGTAACCCGTGCGTGTGTAGGCGGTCAGCAGCACTGCCCGTTCGCGGTTATAACGGTAGATGCTGTTGAGGTTGTCGTCCAGCTCCAGGGTGGTGAGTTGGGTCAGGGGCACAGCCTGGCCACTGCGCGAGATCACATGGAAGTCTTCCAGGGCAGCCAGACTGCTGCGGGCTTGCGCCGGGCCGCGCACCAGGATGGTGTAAGCATCCCCATCGCTTTGGCGAATTTCGCCTGCAGGGGCTCCTGCAATGGCCAAGCGCACCGCCTGGTCCAGGTCCACCGAGTTCACGCCAAGCAAGCCAGCTTTTTCGAAGTTCACTTTCAGGCGCAGATCGCTTCGGCCTGTGCGTTGTGGATTGTCGACGTTTTGGGTGCCGGGGTGCGCGGTCATGATTTGTTCAATTTGACCGGCATAGGTGCGCAATCCATCCAGGTCGGGGCCCACCAGGCGAATGCCGATGGGGGCGTCGACGGGGGGACCATTCTCGAATTCACGCACCACCAAATTGGCGCCCGGCACTTGCTTGAGTTGTTCGCGAATGGCGTCCAGCAGGGCGGGTGTGTCGTCGGTGTATTTTTCAAGTTGAACGAACAGCTCGCCAATGTTGCTTTGCTTGTCAGACTGGAACACGTTGTAATAAATCTGCGGATTGCCTTCGCCCACGGTGCTCATCACTGCGGTGATCTCGGGGAAGTTTTTCAACTTGTCTTCCACCTGGGTTATCACGCTGTTGGTGGCCGATAAGCTGGCGCCCGGGGGCAAGCTGACCTCAATCACGAACTGGGGCGTGTTGGCTTTGGGGAAAAGCGACATGCCCATCAGCGGCACCAGCCCAAGGCTGGCCACAAACAACACCAGCGAACCGAACACCACGGTTTTGGGGGTTTGCAAGGCGCGGTGCAGCAGGGGGGTGTACACCCGGTCAATGCCTAGCATCAGTTTTTGCAACACAATGTTGCCGTGTTCGTTTTCTTCTTTTTTCAGCACGCGGCTGGCCAAAAACGGAATGATGGTGAGCGCCACAAACAACGAGGCCAAAACCGTGAACACCACCGACACGGGCAGCGATCGAATAAATTTACCTGCGTTATCGGGCAGCATCAGCAAGGGCAAGAAGGCAAACAGCAAGGTGGCGGTACAGCCCACCACGGCCAGTGAAATTTGCTTGGTGGCATAGCGCGCAGCATCCACGCGGTTGTAGCCCATGCGCAGGTAGCGAGAAATGTTTTCGATCACTACGATGGAGTCGTCCACCAGCAGGCCCAAGGCCACCACCAAGCCTGCAATGCTCAGCTGGTTGAGCGAAAACCCGGCAAAATAAAGGCAGGCCAACCCGGTGAGCAGTGACAAAGGGACGCTGACCATCACAATGCCAGCGGCACGCAAGCCCAAGGGCAGCAGGGTGATCAGCACCAGTGTGACGGCCAAACCAAAGTCGAAGGTCAGGCGGTTAATGCGCTTGGCGACGTTTTTGTATTGTTCAAACCCCCGCTCCAGCCGAATGTCCGGAGGCAGGTTTTTTTCAAAGGCGTTGGCGGCCTGTTCGATGGCCTGTTGGGTCACAAAAATATTGCGTTTGTCTTTTTGGTTGGCTGTGATGAACACGGCACGCTCGCCATTGAAGCGGGCCAGCACGTCTTGGTTTTCATAGTCCCATTGCACATCGGCCACATCGCCCACGCGGATCAGGCGTCCACCCAAAGCGCCACCCGCGCCGGTGCCTGCAATCACGGTGTTGCGAATTTCTTCCACGCTGCGGTATTGGCCTGAGGTTTGAACATTCAGCCTTCGCCCACCTTCTTCCACTGGGCCACCGGGAATATTGAGCGACTCGCCCTGAATAACCCGGGCCACATCGGCCGCTTGTATGCCAAGTTCAGCGAGTTTTTTGAAATTCAGTGTGACTCGAACCTGCTGCTCGGGGTAGGACCAGGTTTCGCTCTCGCGCACGGCGTCAATGCGTTCGAAGGCTTCAGACAAGTCTTCTGCGTAGTCGGCCAGTGTGGCGTAGCTCGCTGTTTCGGATACCAATGCGTATTGAATGATGTTGGTAAAGCCTGGGTTGATGCGCTCAATTTCTACACTGCGAACCCCTGCCGGAAGGTTGGGGCGGATGCGCGCCAGCTCGCGGTTGACTTCATCGAACTTGGTGTCCACATCCACTTCGGCATTGAAACGGACAAACACCACACCGCCGCTGTTGCGGGCGGTTGAGAGCATTTCCCTGAGGTCATCCAGCCCGCGTAAAGCGTCTTCAATGGGCTTGGCCACCTGCTGTTCCATTTCCACGGGGTCGGCACCTGGGTAAATCACATTGATGCGAAAGGCGCTGATGTCGAAGTAGGGGTCTTCGGTGCGTGGAATGTCTTTGTAGGCGCTCAAGCCGATGGCCGTGAGCAGGAAAAAAATCACCAAGGTGAATTGGTAATTCTTGATGGAAAAGTCGGAGAGTTTCATGCTGGTTTACTCCACAACCTGAACGGTTTCGCCGTCTTGGAGGTAGGGTGCCCCGGTGCTCACCACCTTCGTGCCTTCGGGCAACGGTTCTTGCAAAGCCACTCGAGCACCCGCCACAAAGGCAATTTGTACCGCCTGGCGTTTTACAGTGTTGTCAGCCTGTAGCACATACATCCAGGCGTTTTTGTTGTTGCCTTCCACCACCGCCTCGATGGGCACATAGCTGCGGGTGCTGTTCGTGTTGTTGGGCTGAATGCGGGCGCGGCCCTGCATGCCCGAGAGCAGGTTAAGCCCGGGGTGCGCTTGTGGGTCAAGCTGAACCAGCACGCCATAAGTGCCCGTGGCGGGGTCGGCAGCCTGGCTTTGTTCAATCACTTTGCCGGGCCACCGGGTGCCGGGCAGGGCATCAAAGACCACTTCGGCGCTGTTGCCCACGGCAATGTGCACCGCCTGGCGATCGGCCAGGCTGGCCTTTAAAACAAAGCCACTGCTGCGGCTGCCCAGCAGCAACACCGGCTGACCGGGGGCCACCACCTCGCCCACCTGGGCAAAGCGTTTTAGCACCACCCCATCTGCTGTGGCGCTTACTTCAGCGGTGGCGCTTGCAAACTGGGCTTGGGTGAGTTGCGCGCGGGACAATTGCGCCGCAGTGTTCAAGTTTTGCAATTGCACTTTGGAGATCACTTCTTCTTTGCGCAGTTGCTCGCCGCGTTGCAGGTCGCGCAGTGCTTTGTCATGCGCAGCCTGCGCTTGGGCCACGGCGGCGTTGACTTCTTGTTTGTCCAGCCAAGCCAGCTTTTGGCCAGCTTTCACGGTGTCGCCTTCGCGAACGGTGATGCGTTCAATCACGCCGCCCACCTTGAAACTCAAGCGTGTTTCATCACGGAATGCACCCACGCCGGGCACTTCAATGTCGGCGCTGGCAGGCCCTTGTTCCACCGTGGTGGTTTTTACGCGCCGCGCTTCAGCAACCTGGGTGGTGTCGGGTTTGGCTGGCCCGCATGCGGCAAGGGCGAGCACGGCGCAAAGGGCCAGTGCGGCTGGGGCGGACTTGTGCATTTGCAAAAACAAAGGGCTGCGCTTCATGGTTGTGTTCCTTCTTGAGAGCCAAGACTTGGAATGTGTCGGTTGTTGTACTGCCATACGGCGTGGTCGATGCGGGCCTGGTACAAGGCACTCACCAGGCCAAGCTGTGCGCGGGTGGCGGCTTGCTCGGCGCTTAAAAATTCAATTTGCGTGGCTTCGCCAGCATCGCGTTTGCGGGTGGTAATGCGCAGGCTTTCCAGAGCGGCCTGTTGTTGAGCCTGTCGGGCTTCAATGCTGTTTAAGCTCACCAGCAGGTTTTCTCGCGCTTGCAATTTGGCCAGCTGCAATTGACGATTGGCTTGTTTGGTTTTGGCTTGCAGGGCTTGCAGTTGTGCGGCGCTGCGGGCCACTTCGCTGCTGCGTATGCCCGCATCGGCCAAGGTCCAGCTAAGCACCACCGAGGCCTGCGCAAAGCCGGTTTGCGGTCCGGTGGAGTAGTCGCGGCCCTGGTAGCCTGCGTCAATTTGATAGCCCACGCTGGGCTTGTAGGCTGCGCGGCTTGCGTCCACTTGGGCTTGTTGTGCAGCCAGGCTGCGCTCAAGTCGGGTAAGCGCGGGTGGCGCGCTGGCGGCCGGGGCTTCGGGTCTTAGGCTTTGCAAGGCAGCTTGAATGTCTTCTGCGCTGGGTTGGCCTTGGGGCAGCTCAACCGCAGCGTTGTTGGGCGCAAAGCGCAGCAGGTTGAAATACTCTTTGGCAAGCATGGCCTGGGTTTGGGCGTCTTGCAAAGCGACCTGCACTTCCAGGCGTTCAGCCTCTGCGCGCTTGGGGGCGTCCAGCGTGGTTTCGCCCGCTTTGTACAGTGCCTGGTTTACGCGCTCGTTTTCTTGCAGGGTGCGAAGGCTGGTTTGCAAAATGTTCACACGCGCATTGGCTTGAGCCAGTTGCCAGTAGGCTGCTTTAAGGTCGCGTTCCAGCTCTTCTTTCACCTGCAAACGTGCGGCTTCTTGTGCCTGCATGGCGCTTTGTTGGGCCAGCACTTGTTGGTCCAGCGCGGGCTCGTAAATGGGGCCACGCACCACCAGGCGAGTGTCTTGTTCGGTGGGCCGCAAGAGTGGGATCGATTGGTTGCTCACATTTGGAAAGCGCGGGGGTTGACCTTGCGCGGCCAGTTGGGCGTTTAAGGTGTTGTACACCGGGTTGAGCAAATCACCGGCCGGAAAGTCGATGGTACGGCCCCCTTCGGCCACGCTGGCGCGGGCTTGCAGGCTAAGGCTTGGGTAAAAGCGCGCGCGCAGTCCTTCTAGTCGTTCGCGTTCTGCTTGTACCTCAAAGTTGGCTTGTGCCAAAGCGGGGTTGTTGGCCATGGCCTCTTGCAGGTATTGCTCCAGTGCGGGTGAGGCCGCAACCATTCCGGGGGCCAGCGCGCACAAGGCAATTAACAAGGGTTTAGCAATTAGACGCGTGTCAAATGATGGGTAAAAAAAAGTGCGCCTTGGGTGTGATGCCCGGGTGTGTTGTGGTTTCACTTTTTGCCTCCGCCGCTGCGGTTGATGAGGGCATGCATGGATAATTCCACTGCTTGTTTCATGAACGCTTCTTTGGAAATGCCCATGCTTTCAATGAAGGTGCCCTTGGTTTGAGCCAACTGAATGGTGCCATGGGTAAAGCCCCACAGCGTGATTGAAATTTGCATCAGGTTATCAAGATCACTGCGCAAGGTTTTATCGGCCATGCCTTGAGCCAGCGCCAATACAATTTCTTCATGCACCTTTTGTCCCGCCTGGATCATTTCCAGCGTGGCCGAGCAGGCTTCTGGCTGATTCAGGTCGGGCGCCTGCGCTTCAAAGCGGGACATGGCCGCAAAGTGCATGGGGTAGGTTTCTGCAAAACGCATGTAGGCCAAACCGATGGCGCGCACCTGATCATGGCCCGCTTTTTTGCTTTGCCTGGCCCGTTGAAAGGCCTCGCGCAGCAAGCGCAAGCCTCGCAGGCAGACCGCTTGATGCAGGGCGGTTTTGTCTTTGAAGTACACATACACCAGCGCTCGCGACACCCGTGCTTCGCGTGCCACTTGGTCCATGGTGGCGGCCTCTAAACCTCGCTGGGTAAACACCCGCTCGGCCGCATCCAGGATGTCTTCCCGGCGGCGTTCCTTTTCTTCTTCGCGTCGATCAATTACGTAGCTCATAGGGTTGGATGGTAGTACAAGCGTTGACACGGTGTCAATAGTGATGCCCGAAAGCACTGAACTGACTGAAATTTCAGGGGTTGTTCCGCCGATGTGTGCAGCGGTGTGTCAACTAAAGTAAAGCGTGGCTTAATCTTTTGTGAGTAGACCGTGACCAAAAAGCCAGACAGCCTGGATCGACAAATTGTGTATGTGATCGACGACCACC
The DNA here is from genome assembly GCF_964228395.1 of Limnobacter sp. Classification (GTDB taxonomy): domain Bacteria; phylum Pseudomonadota; class Gammaproteobacteria; order Burkholderiales; family Burkholderiaceae_B; genus Limnobacter. The sequence continues at coordinate 15,428 of NZ_CAXQZX010000133.1, read as the reverse complement.
CAATTGTGAGTTTTGGTTTGGTCGAAATGGTCAAAGACGTTGCCCCGCATGCGCGCATTCGTCAGTTCTCGACCCTGAAGGAAGCGGCACGCCATGCGGTGAGCGAGTTTCCTGCTTTGGTGATCAGCGACTTCCACCTGCGCGATGTGCAGGCCGAAAGCTTTGTTGGCTTGTTTGAAACATTGTTCCCGCATATTCCGGTGTTGATCACGGCCAACGATGAAAAGGTGATGGGGCACCTGCGTCGCCACAACGCAGAGCGTTTTATTGCGTTTTCCAAATTCACGCCCTTTGCAAAAATGATTGACATTATTCGCACTGGTTTGCAATTGGCCGATGTGGAGTTGATCGAGTTTCCAAAAATTGCGCGTGGCCTAACGCAAAAGCAGGTGGAGGTGTTGGAGTTGATTGGCGCAGGCCACAGCAACAAAGAAATTGCGCAACTGCTGAACATCAGTGTAGAAACTGTCAAAGGCCATGTGAAAGACATTCTTGAGCGCCTGAAGGCCAAGAACCGCATGGAGGCCTCCATCATTTACAGGCACACCCAGATCCAGCACAACGGCCAGGCAGAGCGGAGTTTGCACAATTTTTAGTCAGTGTGTTAAATGCGTTGTGAATTGAACGGCTTGGGGACGTTGTCCACATGCTATCCAAGAACTTGTGCCCACTTTTTGGGGATATCCACAGACTGTGTGGGTGGTTAATTTTTGGTGGTTCTGTACACTGATTGCTCCCATAAGGAGAACATGCCATGAGCAATCAGAACCCAGCCCTCGATGAATTCATGCAAGGTTTGATTCGCCGAAACCCCGGCGAACCCGAGTTTCACCAGGCTGTGCATGAAGTGGCCCAGCACATCCTGCCGTACATTCAAAAGCACCCCAAGTACGATGCTGCTCAAATTCTGCAGCGCCTCACCGAGCCCGACCGCATTGTGAGCTTCCGTGTGTGTTGGGAAGACGACCAAGGCAATGTGCGCACGCAGCGTGGCTATCGCGTGCAGCACAACAACGCCATCGGCCCTTACAAAGGGGGTATTCGTTTTCATGACAATGTCACCCAAAGTATTTTGAAGTTTTTGGCTTTTGAGCAAACCTTTAAAAACAGCCTGACCGGGCTGCCCATGGGCGGTGGCAAGGGCGGATCCGATTTCAACCCCAAAGGCAAAAGCGAGCGCGAGATCATGCGGTTTTGCCAAGCCTTCATGACCGAGTTGTCCCGTCACATTGGCCCATTCACTGATGTGCCTGCGGGCGACATTGGTGTGGGTGCGCGCGAGGTGTCGTACATGTTTGGGCAGTACAAGCGCATTCGCAACGAATTCACCGGTGTGCTCACAGGCAAAGGCCTGGCCTTTGGCGGTAGCGAAATCCGTGTGGAGGCCACTGGCTATGGCGTGGTGTATTTTATGGAAGACATGCTGGCCCACAAAGGTTTGAAAATGGAAGGCAAGGTGTGTTGTGTCAGCGGCTCTGGCAACGTGGCCCAATACGCCGTTGAAAAAATAATCGCCTTGGGTGGCAAAGTGGTCACCATGTCAGATTCTTCAGGCACCTTGTACGATGAAGAGGGCATCACCACCGAGAAGCTGGCCCACATCAAGGAGTTAAAAGAGGTTAAGCGGGCCCGCATTGGTGAGTATCTGAACCAATACCCCAATGCAAAGTTTATCGCTGACAAGCGCCCCTGGCATCTGCCTTGTGATTTGGCATTCCCCTGTGCCACACAAAACGAGATCAATGCCGAAGAGGCCGCCATGCTGGTGAAAAACGGCTGTATTGGTGTGTCTGAGGGGGCCAACATGCCTTCCGAGAAAGGCGCCATTGATGTGTTCCAGAAGGCGAGAATTTTGTTTGCCCCATCCAAGGCGGCCAATGCGGGTGGTGTGGCCGTGTCGGGGTTGGAAATGACCCAGAACAGCATGCGCCTGTCATGGTCCAGGGACGAATTAAACCAAAGGCTGCGCAGCATCATGGCCGATATTCACAAGAAGTGTGTGCATTATGGCGCCGAGGAAGATGGTCACATCGACTACCTGAAAGGGGCCAACATTGCAGGCTTTGTAAAAGTGGCCGATGCCATGCTGGCTTACGGGGTGATCTAGGCCAATTTTGGTAGCATGGGTGATTGTTCATTTCACCCATGCCTGCCTTATGAATGTTCTGATTGTCCATGCCCACCCCGAGCCCCAATCGTTTTGCACCGCCATGATGGCGCGCATGAAAGCCCGCTTTGAAGCACAGGGGCACAGCGTGGAGGTGTCAGATCTATACGCAGAGCAATTTGACCCTGTGGCCAAGGCAGCTGACTTTGCTGAGCGCCAAAACCCCGACTACCTCGTGTATGCGCTAGAGCAGCGCCACGCCAGCAAAACCGGCACCTTGCCCGCTGACATTGCGCGCGAGGTGGAGCGCTTAAAGTGTGCTGATCTGTTGGTGCTCAACTTCCCATTGTTTTGGTTTTCAGTACCAGCCATGTTGAAGGGGTGGATCGACCGCGTGTTTTTGTCGGGCTTGGTGTATGGGGGCCGAAATTTTTACGACCGCGGTTTGATGAAAGGCAAGCAGGCCTGGGTGACCTTCACCTTGGGTGGGCGCGAGCACATGTTTGGTCCGGGCAGTGTGCACGGTGATTTGGAAGGCTTGTTAAGCCCGGTGCTGCGCGGCTCGCTGGGCTATGCTGGCTTTGAGGTGTTAAAGCCGTTTGCGGCTTACCATGTGCCCTACATTGCCGAAGAAGCGCGACATGCCATTTTGGAGGACTTGGACCTGGCGGTGGACACTTTGCACAATCGTGGTGCACTGCCCATGCCCAGCCTTGATCACTTTGATGCCCAAATGAATCCTCTTGCAAATGGATCGGTGCGTTGATGCCAATAAAAAACCCGGCACTTAATAAAGCAACCGGGTTTCAATGAAAATCTGCAGCGGTCCCCAGGATGGGGGCATGCAGTGATTTCTTCTTGCTGTGTTATTTCAATATCACTTCATGCCAAGTTGTTTTTTAATCTTGGCGATCACATCGGTTTGAACCGACTTGACCATGGTCTTCACCTGCTTTTCCAGATCCTTGATCTGCTTCTGAACTTCACCGAGCAACTTCTTGCGATCGGCGGCGCTGAACACAGACTTGGCCACGGAAGCTGGCTTTTTCTTGGCTGCGGTGGCTTTCTTGGCCACGGTTTTCTTGGCCTTGCTGGCGGCGTTGGCTACGCTGGTGGCAGCGGCCTTGGCGCGTGTGGTTGCAGGCTTTTTGGCAGCGGCTTTCTTGGGGGCTGCAGCTTTTTTGGCAGCAGCGGGTTTTGCGGCAGCCGGCTTTTTTGCAGCAGCAGGCTTTTTGGCAGCGGCTGGCTTTTTAGCAGCAGCTGGTTTTTTAGCGGCAGCGGGTTTTGCTGCGGCAGGTTTTTTAGCAGCGGCTTTTTTCGCTGCTGGTTTTTTTGCGGCGGGAGTTGCTTTGCTTGCCTCGGCTTCTACTGGCTTTGTTTCTGTTGTTACCATTTTTTTCTACCTTCCTTAAAGGGTGTGGTGAGTAATGTGTACAACAAAATGAATTAACTGAAAAGCTTTTTTCATCAATACATCATCTGCAACCCATTTGGATTGTTTTTTTTAAATATTTTGTGGTTTTTTTCTCGCACCATGCGAGTGCAATTTCAATAAAAAAATTCATCTTTTTTTGGCACCGCTCTTGCTAGGTTTTGTTCAGAAACTTTTTGCAGGTTGGTCGTGCCGTGTTCAAACACCTTTCAACACTATCGCATCACGCAGCGTGGCGCAGGCAGCTTGAGCTGCTGCTGGACTCCACGGGCGAGGGCATCTATGGCATCGATCTGCGCGGCCGCTGTGTGTTCATCAACAAAGCGGGTGCAGAAATGTTGGGCTACAGCGCAGACGAGGTGTTGGGTCGCAACATGCATTACCTGATGCACCACTCGTATGCCAACCGCGATTTGATGCCCGTGTGCGACTGCCAAATTTTTAAGGCCTTTCAAAACAACAAGGGTTGCAGAGTGGACAACGAAGTGCTGTGGCGCCGCGATGGCACCTGCTTCCACGCTGAGTACGCGTCTTACCCCATCTTTGAGGGCGAGGAGGTGGTGGGGGCTGTGGTCACGTTCAATGACATCACCGAGCGAGTGGAAGCACAAAACATCAAACAGGCGGCGCAGGTGGAGCTGGAGCGCCGAGTGGAAGAGCGCACCGCCCAGCTGCAACGTGCGCACGATCGCATGCGGCGTTTGTCTTCGCACCTCACCACGGTGCGTGAAGATGAGCGCACCCGCATTGCGCGCGAGCTACATGACGATTTGGGTGCACGGCTGACTGCGCTGGATCTTGAATTAAAAGCGCTGGCCTACCGCATCGGCGAAGACCCGGCCCTGCAACGCAGGTTGCACACCATGACCGATCTCACCGAGGGCGCCATGGACAGTTTGCGTAGCATCCTGTCGGATCTTCGACCCGGTGTGTTGGACCACCTTGGTTTGTGGGCTGCGCTGGAGCATCTCTTGCAAGAGTTTCAAAGCCGCACCGGCATTGTGTGCCGATGGATGCTGGCGCCCACGCTAGAGACTGTTCGCTTGTCCAAGCGCAGCGAAACGTCGCTCTACCGCATCGTTCAAGAGGCCTTGCACAACGTGCAAAAACACGCCAAGGCCACCGAGGTGCAGGTTCGCATCACCCAGGCTCGCCAGGCGGTGCATTTTGATATTCACGACAACGGTCGAGGTTTTGCTGCCAAGCCCACTCACGGTGGGTTTGGCCTGATGGGCATTGAGGAGCGCGCATGGGACATGGGGGCGCATTGCAGCATTGAATCCGAGCCGGGGCAGGGGGTGAGCATACGCCTTCGCTTGCCGGGTGTTTTGTCCAATTAAAACAAGCGAGGGAGAGATGATGAGAAGCGTGTTGGTGGTCGATGACCACATGATTATTCGCAGGGGGCTGGTACAAATACTGGGCGAGATTGATTCCTGCTGGTATGTGGCCGAGGCCGCTGACGGTGTGGGTGCGATGCGCTTGCTTCGCGACAAGCCCTTCGATGTGATGTTGCTGGACGTGGCCTTGGGCGAGCGCGACGGATTCGATGTGCTCAAAAGCGTTCGCAGCGAATTTCCAAAGCTGGGGGTGGTGATGCTCTCGGTGTACCCCGAATCCCAATTTGCCCTGCGTGCCATTCGCAATGGCGCCAACGCTTACCTCAACAAGGGGTGTTCACCTTCTGAGCTGGGGCAAGCCATTGGCTTGGCAGCGCAGGGGCAAGTGTATGTAACCCCCACCACCGCTGGCTTGTTAGCCAGCGACCTTCGCCAGCCCGGCACCCAGGCCCCGCATGAACGGCTTTCCAACCGCGAAATGCAGGTGCTGCGCATGCTGGCCCAAGGCGAAACGGTGCAGCACATTGCCAGCGCTTTGAGCTTGTCTGGCAACACCGTGTCCACTTACCGGGCGCGCCTGTTTGAAAAACTGGAGCTTAAAAATTTGGTGGAACTGGTGAACTACGCCCGAGCCCATGGCTTGTAGTGCTGTCACTACAACACTTTCAATATTCCAGTGATACCCGCAGCAATCACCCTTTGGGACACTAAGCCTGTGAATTGAATTTGAGTTTGGTGAAAGGGGCGCGGGCAAAGATGGCAAGAATGCAAGGCTTCAGGTTGGGCATCTATGTATTCAAAGACGCCGAAGTGGTGGACTACGCAGCCCCATTTGGTGTGTTTTCGGTGGCCAAGCGTTTTGACCCCGAGTTGGATGTGTTTCTGGTGGCCGAGGCCATGCGCCCTGTGCAAACCCAAGCAGGCTTGACGGTGTTGCCCAACTACAGCTTTGCCGACCAGCCCGACATGGATGCGTTTTTAATTCCCGGTGGTTTTGGTACACGGCAAGAGCTGAACAATGGCCGACTGCACCAATACATTCGCAGCTTGCCCGAGCAGTGTTTGCTGACCAGTGTGTGCACGGGCTCGTGGATCTACGGGCGCATGGGCTTGCTCGATGGCTTGGCCGCCACCAACCGCAAAGAACCCGACCGGCTGGAAGCCTCCCACCTTGGCAAAACACCGATTGACCGCCTGGCCGAAATTGCGCCGGCTTGCCAGGTGAGTCGCGCCCGTGTGGTGGATGCCGGTCGCATGGTGACTGGCGGAGGCATTGCCAGCGGCATGGAGTTGGGCTTTCACCTGTTGCGCCGCGCTGGCTACGACGAAGAGTTTATTGCCGATGTGGCCCGCGTGATGGAGTACAGCAAGGCCTACGAGCAATACCAGCACGACATCGATTACTTCCGTCCGGCCTTGAGCCGGGCGCGAGCCTGAGTTTCAACTGTTGTTCCAAGGAGTGCAGCATGTCTTTTTTCAAAAACCCGTTTAACGCCAACACCCGTTTGGGCATGCGTTGTAGCTGTGGCCAGCATGAAAACCAAGCCGCACATGACCACGCTGTGGCTGTTCAAGAAATGGAAAGCCGGGCTGTGGAATCTGCAGTGATGCATGCCCTGTTTCCAGACGATAACCTTCGCCGCCGCTTTTTAAGCGCGGTGGGCGGTGCCACGGCCCTGGCCGCGGTCAGCAGCCTCTTCCCGCTGGCAGCCGCCAAAGAAGCCTTTGCACAGAGCACGGGCCCTTTGGAAAAGCAAAAACTCAAAGTGGGTTTTATTCCCATCACCTGTGCCACTCCCATCATCATGGCGCAGCCCATGGGTTTTTATGCCAAGCAGGGTTTGGATGTTGAAGTGGTTAAAACCGCTGGCTGGGCTGTGATTCGCGACAAATCGCTGGCCAACGAATACGATGCCGCGCACATGTTGTCGCCCATGCCGCTGGCCATCTCTGTAGGTGCAGGCAGCAACCCCATTCCATGGACCATGCCCGCGGTTGAAAACATCAACGGCCAGGCGATCACGCTGGCGTTGAAGCACAAAGACAAGCGCGACCCCAAAGACTGGAAGGGTTTTAAATTTGCTGTGCCGTTCGATTACAGCATGCACAACTACCTGCTGCGCTACTACCTGGCTGAGCACGGCCTGGACCCCGACCGCGATGTACAAATTCGCGCCGTGCCACCGCCCGAGATGGTGGCCAACATGCGTGCCGACAACATCGACGGCTTTTTGGCGCCCGACCCCGTCAACCAGCGTGCCGTGTATGACGGTGTGGGCTTTATTCACATTTTGTCGAAAGAAATTTGGGCAGGCCACCCTTGCTGCGCCTTTGCAGCCAGCAAGGCATTTGTGGTGCAAAACCCCAACAGCTACCGCGCTTTGCTCAAGGCCATTCTGGAGGCCACGGCCTATGCACGCAAACCAGAAAACCGCAAAGAAATTGCAGCCGCCATTGCGCCCACCAACTACCTGAACCAACCACAGACCGTGGTGGAACAGGTGCTCACCGGCACCTACGCCGATGGTTTGGGCGGCGTGAAAAAAGACCCCAACCGAATCGACTTTGACCCATTCCCCTACCAAAGCTTTGCCATCTGGATTTTGACCCAGATGAAGCGCTGGGGGCAGATCAAGGGCGACGTGGATTACGCCAAAGTGGCTCGCGAAGTGTTTTTGGCCACTGACGCCACACGCCTCATGAAAGAAGTGGGCATGCAGCCGCCGGCACAGGTGAACAAGTCGTTCAGTGTGATGGGCAAACCGTTTGACCCCAGCAAGCCCCAGGCCTACCTGGATAGCTTCCCCATTTCACGGCACAAGGGGTAAGGCAGCATGCGCAATTTGAGTAAAAAATCGTGGGCGCCGTTTGCTTTGTCGCTGTTGATTTTTGCGGTGGTCATTGGCATTTGGGCCATTGCCACCCAAAAAGAGCAGGCCGAGTTGGCCGTGGATCCGGAGTATGCAGCTTTGGTGGGCAATGCTGCGGCCACTGGGGGGCAAACCCCCATGCCCAGCCCAGCCGAGGTGGGTGCAAAAATTTGGTCGCATGTGATGGACCCGTTTTATGACCGTGGCACCAACGACAAAGGCATCGGCATTCAACTGGCGCACTCCATTGGCCGTGTGTTGATGGGATTTGGCCTGGCTGCACTGGTGGCCATTCCGCTGGGCTTTTTGATTGGCATGTCGCCACTGGTGTACAAGGCGCTCGACCCATTCATTCAAATTTTAAAGCCGGTGTCGCCTTTGGCTTGGATGCCCTTGGCTTTGTACACCATTAAAGACAGCAGCACCTCGGCAGTGTTTGTGATCTTCATTTGTTCCATTTGGCCCATGTTGGTAAACACAGCCTTTGGTGTGGCCAGTGTGCGGCGCGATTGGTTGAACGTGGCCAAAACCCTGGAAGTTGGGGCACTGCGCACGGCCTTTCAGGTGGTGTTGCCCGCGGCTGCGCCCACCATCATGACCGGCATGCGCATTTCTGTGGGCATTGCATGGTTGGTGATTGTGGCCGCCGAAATGTTGGTGGGTGGTACAGGCATTGGCTACTTTGTGTGGAACGAATGGAACAACCTGTCGATTGCCAACATCATCACCGCGATTGTGTTCATTGGTTTGATCGGCATGTTGCTGGACACCTTGCTGGGCCGCGCTGCGCGCCTGGTGAGCTACAAGGAGTAAACGCAGCATGAGTGAAGTGAATATTTTCAGCAAAGACCTGGTCCCCAAGGAAGGCCTTGCACCCTTCTTGCAGGTGGAAGGTTTGGTAAAAACTTACGCCCCAGGCAACCCAGCTGTGCCCCCGGTATTCGAAGGCGTGAACTTCGATATTCAGCAAGGCGAGTTTGTGTGCATCATCGGCCATTCAGGCTGTGGCAAAAGCACCATCCTGAATATTTTGGCAGGTCTGGATGAAGCATCCCAGGGCTACGTCATCATGGGAGGCAAGCAGATTGTTGGCCCCTCGCTGGACCGCGGGGTGGTGTTTCAAAGCCACGCGCTGATGCCCTGGATGACCGCGTTGAACAACGTGGAATTTGGTGTGCGCTCCCGCTGGCCTCAAAAGAGCAAGGCCGAAGTGCGCGAGCACGCCATGAAGTATCTCGACATGGTGGGGCTATCCAAGGCGGCCAACAAAAAGCCACATGAGTTGTCTGGCGGCATGAAGCAGCGTGTGGGCATTGCCCGGGCCTTTGCCATTCAGCCACAAATGCTAGTGCTGGATGAACCCTTCGGCGCGCTAGACGCGCTCACCCGCGGCACCATTCAAGACGAGCTTTTGCAAATCGTGAAGGCCACAGGCCAAACCGTGTTCATGATCACCCACGATGTGGACGAGGCCATTTTATTGGCCGACAAAGTGATGTTGATGAGCCATGGCCCGCGTGCCCGCATTGCCGAAATTGTAGAAAACACCATGCCTCGTGAGCGCACCCGTAGCACGGTGCATCACGACCCGCAGTACTACGCCATTCGCAACCACTTGGTGGACTTCCTGGTGAATCGCGCAGCGCCCGCCCCGGTGGCCGACACCAGCGCCAGCAATGCAGCCAACGCCGCCCTGCACCAACAGCCTGTGGTGGTGCGCCCGGGTTTACAGGCCCTTGCCGCAGGCCAGTCTTCCAGCCCCGATTCCAAAGCGGATACCAAACCCAAACTCAACCTGTTTCAAAGGAGTGCACCATGAACAGAAACGACGTAACCGAACTCATCATTGCCGCCAAGCGGAAGAAAAAATGCAGCTGGGCCAGCCTGGCCGAGGTAATGGGCCAATCGAAAGAGTGGAGCACAGCAGCATTGCTGGGCCAAATGACCCTTACCGAAGAGCAAGCCAAGCGCGTGGGCGAATACCTGGCTCTGCCTGCTGAGGCTGTGGAACTGTTGCAAGAAACCCCGTACAAGGGTTCGCTGCCCACATCGGTGCCCACCGACCCGCTGATCTACCGCTTCTATGAGCTGATCAATGTGTACGGCACCACGTTCAAGGCGCTGATTCACGAAGAGTTTGGCGATGGCATCATGAGCGCCATCGACTTCAAAATGGATTTGCAACGCGAACCCAACCCCGCCGGTGACCGCGTGAGCATCACCATGAGTGGCAAGTTCCTGCCCTACAAAACCTACTAAAAACCAAGAGCGCCCGGGGCCTTTCCCCCTGGGTTGCAAACTGGGGAAGCCACCGGGCTTCCCCGGGGCGGGTTACAATATTGATTCATTTGTTGAATCAAGGACATCCTGCTGTGAGCGACACCCCCAAGCCCCAAACCACTGACGAAATCACCCTGCCCTCCGGTGTAAAAATCACCTTCAAGCAGCGTGGCAGTGGCACCCAAAAGCCCAAGCCAACCTCCACCGTCACCGTGCATTACGAAGGCACCTTCTTGGACGGCAAAGTTTTTGACAGTTCCATCCGTCGTGGAGAAACCATCTCTTTCCCCCTCAACAGAGTGATTTCAGCCTGGACCCAAGCCTTGTGCGAGATGGTGGTTGGCGACCGCGCTATTATTTTTTGCCCCTCGGCCACAGCCTACGGTAGCCGTGGTGCCGGCCCCATTCCACCCAACACCGATTTGATCTTCGATGTTGAGTTGTTCCAGATCGAAGATTAAACATTCGTTTGCAATCAAGCGCGCCAAGGCCTTGCCCGGTGCGCTCTTCCAGCCATCCACCCCCTCCATTCAAGTGATGCGCCAAATTCACCAGTGAGCCGATACTTGCTTCACCACCTGTTTGGAGAAGAACATGCTCACCTGGTTTAATCGTTTCATCGGCAACTTAAAAATGTCGTCCAAGTTTTTGCTGGTGGTGGTGCCATTGGCCTGCACACTGGCAGCCATGTTTGCTGCGTTTGTGAATGAACAAGCCGGCTTAATCCGCACCACCAAACAAGAATTGAAGGGCGTGGCAGAGGTGCCCAATTTGATGTCGATGTTGGAAGCGCTGCAAGTGCACCGGGGTTTGTCCCAACTTGTTAAAAATGGCGACACCTCGGTTCAGGTCCGCTTGAATGAGCAAACCGCCAAAGTGGATGGGCTGTTAAGCGCCATCGACAAAAGCATACCTGCCGACTGGGCGCAGTCTAGAACAACGTTGGGCGACATTGGGCGATCTTGGCAAACCCTGAAACAAAACCAAGGCAATTCGACACCCGCACAAAGTTTTGCACAGCACTCGGCCATGGCCCAGGCACTGATTCAGTTGATTCGCGATTCTGCGGACGACAGCACCATGACCTTCGACCCCGAGCCGGCCACCTATTACCTCATCAGCGCGCTGAACTTCGACTTGCCTTTGTTGCATGAGCAACTGGCCATTTTGCGCGGCAAGTTGTCTGCTTATGCTGCACGGGGTCAAGAGGAGCCCGGGGTGTTGGCCGAATCGCAAACTCGCCTGGATTTGCTTGGCGTGTTTGCCCACAACCTGGTGCTGTCGTATGGCAAGGTGGATTCGGCTGGCTTTGTGCTGGATGCCAAGGTCAAAGAGCACTTAAAACAATTCCAGACCGATATGCAAGGCGTGTCCGCCTTGCTGGTCACCTTGGCGCAAAACCCCACCGCTGTGCCAGGCCCCGAGGTGTTCAAACAAATGTCGGGCTACCTGCAAAACATCTCCAACTTAAAAGATTTGTCCCTGCAACAGCTTGATTTGGCGTTGAACCAGCGCATCGAGCGTGAGCAGCAAGCCATTGTTCAAAGCACTGTGGTTGGTTTGGCACTTACATTGGCTGTGTTGTTTGTGTTGGTGGTGACCTTGCGCAAAGTGGCAGCCGACACGCGCACCTTGCTGGCGCAGGCGCAGCATTTGGCTGATTACAATTTATGTGAGCACCGCGTGCTGGTTTCCAAAGATGAAATGGGGCTGGTGTCCAAGTCGATTGACAATATTCGCTTGGCGCAGCGGCAAGCAGTGGTTGAAATGGAGCGCCTGTCCAAAGGCCTGCTGGAAAGCGCAACCACCATGAGTGCGGCCACGGGGCAAATTGTAGAAAGCGCCACCGAGCAGTCGGATGCATCGTCCACGGTGGCCAGCGCGATTGAAGAACTCAGTGTGTCGGTGGGGCAGGTGAGCGAGCAGTGCCGTGTGGCCAACAACCTGGCCACGCAAACCGGTGGTGCCTCCAGCGATGGTTTAAACATGGTGCGCAATTCCCGCAAAGCCATGGAGCAAATCGGGGAGGCCTCGCAGACCTTGACCAACACCATGGGGGGCTTGGGCCAGCGTTCAGAAGATATTTCTTCCATTGTTCAAACCATTGAAGAAATTGCCGAGCAAACCAACTTGCTGGCGCTCAATGCGGCCATTGAAGCAGCCCGCGCCGGCGAGCAGGGCCGTGGTTTTGCTGTGGTGGCCGATGAGGTGCGCCGTTTGTCGGAGCGCACAGCAGACTCCACCCGCAGCATTGCCGAGCTTGTGCAGGCCATTCAACGCGATACGCAAGCCGCCATTGCCGATGTGGCAGGCTGGAAAGACCGCATTGCTGGTGGGGTGGAGTTGTCGGTGAGCACTGAGGGGCAAATGCAGCAAATTCATCACGACAGTGGCTCGACCGAGACCGCCATTCAAGAAATCAACCAAGCCTTGAGTGAGCAAAGCGAGGCCTCGCAAATGATTGCAAGGCAGGTTGAAACCATCGCCCAAATGACTGAAGAAGCCCAGTCTGCGGCGCAGTCCATGAGCTGTGTGGCTTCTGAGGTCAAAAGCACCTCGGAACAGCTTAACCAGTTTGTTCAGAAATATCGGGTCGCTTAAATAGGCGGTGCAGCAGCCAAGGCAGCAAAGCCAGCGCAGACAGCGAGAGCATCACTTCTGCGCTGAATACATCTTGAAGGCTGCGCACTTCGCTGATTTGATGGCCTGCATTCACATACAACACCGTGCCAGGCAGCATGCCGAGCACGCTGGTCCACAGGAAGGTCCAGGGTTTTGTGCGTGTCATGCCTGCCAACATGTTAAACAGCACAAAAGGAATCACCGGGGCCAGCCGCAGGCTGAGCATGGTCACCACGGCATTTTTTTCCAGGCCCTTGTTCAGTTTTTGTAAAGGGCTGTGAAACCGCCGCTCCACTGCGCCTCTAAACAGGTGGCGAGTGGCCAGCATGGTGAGCAATGCGCCCACGGCCGAGGCCAAGGTGGACAGCACTGTGCACAGGCCAAAGCCCATGCAGCCCGCCCCCACCAACATCATCAGGCTGGCGCCAGGCAGGCACAGCGCGGTTACGCCCATGAAAGCTAAAAAATAAAGTGTGGTGGCCATCACGGGCTGCTCTTCAAAATATCCTTGCAGTGCTTGCTGTGCCTGCAACACGTCTGCCCCTTCCCACTGCAAGCCCAAGCCCATCCACAAAGCAAGCCCCAGCAACACCAAGGCAAGTGCTACCCCAGCAGTGGCTTTGTGCATACTCATTCCTTCAGGACCACAGGTTCCAGCGCGTCGCCTTGCGGCAATATGCGCCCGATGATGGCGGTGTGTGGGTAGCCCAATGTTTTAAGCCTGGCCACACAAGCCTGGGCTTGCTCGGCGGGCACCGTGGCCAGCAGGCCGCCTGCGGTTTGTGGGTCAAACAGCAGGGGGTAGCGTGGGTCGCTCACCCACTCGCTTTGGTTGCGAATGGCACGGCGCAAGCGCACATTGGCGGGCTGTAGCGAGCTGACAATGCCCGCTTTCACGGTGTCCAGGGCGCCATCCAGCAGGGGCAGGGCGCCCATGTGCAGCTCGGCATCCACGCCAGAGGGGCGGGTCATTTCCACCAAATGGCCCAGCAAGCCAAACCCGGTGAGGTCGGTGCAGGCCTTGGCTCCATGCTCTCGCAGGCACTGCGCGCCTGCGCGGTTGCTGTGCATCATCGATTCCAGCGCGCTTTGTATCCAGCGCCCTTTGGTTTTTAGCTGAGGCAAAGCAGCAAACAAGGTGCCCGTGCCAATGGGCTTGGTGAGCACAATGGCATCGCCAGGCCGCATGCCGCCTTTGATCATGACACCTTGTAAATTTTCGTCCACCAAGCCATTGATGGCAAACCCCAAAGCGAGCTCTTTGCCTTCGCCGGTGTGGCCGCCCACCAAGGCGCAACCCGCGTCGTTCAACACCTCCACGGCACCGCTCATCATCTGGAACAACAGCTCTTCGACCTTGGCTTCCAGACCGGGCGGTACGGTAACCACGGCGGTGGCCGACTGTGCTTCGCCACCCATGGCAAAAATATCGCCCAAGGCATGGTTGGCAGCCACTTTGCCAAACACATAGGGGTCATCGACAAACGCGCGGAAAAAATCCACGGTGTGCACCATGGCTTTGCCTGGAGGCACTTTAACAATGGCCGCGTCATCGGGCGCGTGCAAGCCCACCAGCACATCGTCTCGGTCGATGGGCTTTAAGCTGCCCAGCGCGCGGGAAAGCACCGTGGAGCCGACCTTGGCCCCGCAGCCACCGCAACGCATGGCAATGGCAGAGATGGCTTGCAGGCTTTCTTCCTGGCTGAGCGCCACCTGGTTGGCTGCATTGCTTTTGGCGGCAGCACCTTTGGCATGTGGGTCCATGGGCGGAAAGTCGCTAAACTTCGCCATGAAGCGCCGGTCGATCCAGTCTTTCCACTGCCACACCCATGCGCCAGCAAAGCCAAGGGCGCCCTTGGAGGCCACTGCGTATTGGTTGCCGGTGCTGATCAGCGCCAGCCAAGTGCGTTGTGGTCGGTACTGCTCGAGCGGCTTGCCTTGTACAAATTTGTGCAGGTTGCGCGCCAGCGGCTTGCCCATGCGCACCGCAAACACGCCCGCTTTTTCTAGCGGGGTGTGCACCAAGTGAGCAATATCCCCGGCTGCAAAAATCCGCGGGTCGCGGGTGCTTTGCAAGGTGGGGCCCACGCACACAAAGCCACCTGCGTTCAATTCAAGGCTTGTATTTTGCAACCAGGCTGGGCCACCGGCTTGGGTCACCCACATGATCTCGTCGGCCTGCAGGGTGTGGCCATTGGCCGCTTTTAGGGTGTGGGCATCCACCCGTTGAACCTCGGCCTTGCAATGCAGATGCACGCCGCGTTGGTTCAGCACCTGTTCAAAGCGCGAACGCACGCCGGGGTTGTGCGTGGGCAATATGTGCGCATCGGCGGTAAACAAATGGAAGGCCAATTCATCGGGGTTGCGGCCCATGGTTTGCAATTCTTGCCGCAAGCGGTATTGCATGGCCAAGGTAAGCTCTACGCCGCCCGCGCCGCCACCCACCACGGCAATGGTGGTGGGGCCCGCATGGCTTTTAACCCGGTCCAGCAGCTTTAACCAGCGGGCGTTGAAGTGGGCGATGGGCTTGACCGGCACGGCAGATTCTTCAGCCCCCGGCACCACATGCACTTGCGGGGTAGAACCAATGTTGATTGACAGTGCATCAAAAGCCACCGGGGGGCGGTTTTTGCAAATCACTTTGCCTTGGGCTTGGTCGATGCCAATCACTTCGTCTTTGAACAGGCGAGCACCTGCAAAAGCGCACAGGCGACCCAGGTCAATGTGCACTTCATCGTAGCTGTAGTGCCCGGCAATGTACCCAGGCAACATGCCAG